>JBBIUD010000134.1:0-5147 GCA_037440485.1 Chlorobiota bacterium | reverse complement strand
AGCTTTCGTTGCACGTCCTCCGTACAACGCATGCTCCCCATGGCTTCAATGTTGGGACAAACCTTGGACGCACGGCTGGAGCGGGGTTACCTGATCATGTACACGTGCATATAGTCCCACGATGGAATGGCGATACCAACTTTATGCCGATCTTAGCAGAGGTCAAGGTTATATCGGAGTTTCTTGCTCATGAGCAGCGGAAATTATCCGAGGCATTTCAGCACGCAACAGCTCATCGCCGGGGCAATGATTAGACCACAACGTCGGTTCAGCCAGAACTTCTTGGTCAGCCGAGCGATTGCTAACCGTATTGCCCAGGCTACCGCGGCACAGCCAGGCGACATCCTCATCGAGATCGGCGCGGGGACCGGTGCGCTTACGCACCACCTTCTTGCATTGCCTGTCCGGGAAGTTATCGCTGTTGAGATTGATCGGCGTGCCATCGAGCAGATGCGCTCGCAGCTTGGAACCCATGCAGCATTGCGCATCGTCGAAGGCAATGTTCTCGATCTGCGACTCGATGCATTGGGTTTCTCGCCAAGCTCGCCGGGCATAGCCGTGGGTAATATCCCGTATCATCTGACCGGACCAATCGTGTTCTGGCTATACCAGCAAGCAGACTGTCTCCGACGCATAGTGCTGATGGTGCAGAAGGAAGTTGCGGCACGAATCGTTGCGCAACCAGGAACGAAAACGTACGGGATACTTTCGGTTGCAACTGCGCTGATTTGTTCCCGTGCCCGCATACTTTTTGATGTGCAGCCGGGTGCGTTCTATCCACCGCCCACGGTTACCTCGGCTGTCGTTGCCATTGAATGCAACGGACGCTCCCTTGCTGAGCCGCAGAATGCGCGGACCATGGCGCTTGTAAAAGCAGCGTTCAATCAGCGCAGGAAAAAACTTCGTAATGCACTCGAGCATTTTCTCCAGCAGCACTGCCGCGCGGGATGGCAGCACTTTGCATCGCTACCGGTAATGGAGCGCCGTGCAGAACAGATCGCACCCGAAGAATTTGAATCGCTTGCCGCCAGTATCCATCAATGCTCGCTGGATGAATGTACACCTTAAGCCAATTACAGACACGCTGGGATAGCGACCAGTTGCGCCTTCGAGGCGTGCTCTCCGCACTTGATTGGTACACACTCGGCATCATGGGAATCTACTCTGTGCTGGCAATCGCATTCTATCCAATCATTCCGAAAGCCACGAGCATTCTCATTACCAATGCGCTTTTTGCTGTTGCGATTGTTGCCATCGCATGGTTGAGTCTAGTGCTCCCGCATAGGGCGATCCGAAATCTGCGCTTTTTCTATGTCATCCCGATGGTCTATCCGATGTATCAGCAGAGCCAACAGTTAGTCCCAGCGCTCCACCCTCGCGACTACGACGCATTGCTCATCGACCCGACCCGCTGGATTGCACAGTATGCGCATCCGCTGCTGACGGAGTATTTGCAGGTGTGCTATGTGTCGTTCTACCTGCTTCCGATCATCGTAGCGCTCAGTTTTTTTCTACAGCGGCGGATCAGCACAATGCTCAGCTTCGGGCGGATGATTGTGTTTAGTTTCTACGTGTCATACTTGGCGTACTTTGCGCTGCCGGCAATCGGTCCACGCTTTACGCTGCATGAATTCGACCGACTTGACCAGGAGCTTCCCGGCTTGGTGCTAACGCCAGCCTTGCGCGCTCTCGTCAACGAAGGCGGTGGCATCGAACCCGGTGCAGCCAATCCTGAGAAAGTGGTCAATCGTGACTGTTTCCCCAGCGGGCATACCATGATGACATTGCTGACGATCGTGCTCGCGTGGAGGTACCGGAGCAGTGTCCGCCTGCTGGTGACAATTATCGGCGCCAGTTTGATTGTCGCGACCGTGTACTTACGCTACCACTACGTGGTTGATCTTATCGCTGGTGCTCTCTGTGCTGGCGCGATGCTCATTGTAGAGCCGCGTGTCTATCGCTGGCTTGTTGTCAAACAAATTGCTGCACCCGATAGTACACTACAATGAAAAGCTACCGCAAAGAACTCTGGTTCAACACTCCAACCCGACGCGCATTTATCAACATCACGCCGCTTGTCGAGGAATGCCTCCGGGAAAGTGGTATCAGCGAGGGGCTGCTGCTCTGCAACGCAATGCATATCACCGCAAGCGTCTTCATCAACGATGATGAACCGGGACTGCACCACGACCTGGAGCAATGGTTAGAGAAGCTTGCGCCCGAACATCCTCACCAGCAATACCGCCACAATCGCACCGGTGAGGATAACGCCGATGCGCACCTCAAACGCGAGATCATGGGGCGTGGTGTGCTTGTTGCTGTTACAGGTGGCAAGCTCGACTTTGGTCCGTGGGAGCAGATTTTCTACGGTGAATTCGATGGCAAGCGTCCCAAGCGTGTATTGGTGAAAATTATCGGCGAGTAAGATACAGCCGGTGTACTTTTGCAAGTAGCAATTCCATGATGGCACATGCGATGACCTGTCCGTTGACGCTCGACGATCTCGAACAGATTGCATCGGTTCTCGATGGTACGCTCATTGGCGAGGATCACCGGTGGGCAATTGAACAGCGCTCCAGCAGTGGAATGCTCGAGCAGCTTATCACGATTGCGCCGCAAGTATCAACTCCACAGGGAAATATGACGCTGATCGCGGTGCAGTCACGGCAAGGATTTCACCAGCTTTTTGGATGCACTCACTGGCTTGTCGTTGAACCAGATGAAGTTCTGTTTGTCGCACGGGATAGTCAACGTGCATCGTGCTTGCTTGCTGGTCGGCAGCGAACGTGCACGCTGTATGCAAATATTCCGCTGGAGCTTCTGCACGCACCACTGGAAACGCTCGATCCAGCATTGTTGCTTGCGGTCATGCAGCTTGCACTCGCAGAGCACCTGTTTATCCTGGATAGCGATGGAAAAGCCTGAATTCATCAATGCTGCAACATCACTGCACGGTCACAGTGTGACTGTGGACGTTGCGCATTCGGCCAAGTGGCTTCCGCGCGCGCTAATCCGGCGTGCTGCACGTGCAGTTCTCGAAGGCGAAGGCGCCGGCAATGCACATGTCGGCGTCGTCCTCTGCGATGACGAAATGATTCGATACCTCAACGCGTGCTACCTTGGGCACGACTGGGCAACCGATGTCATCAGTTTTCCTCTGGGCAGTGATCCACTCGACGGTGAAATCTACATCAGCGTGGATACTGCTCGGCATCAGGCAGCCGAGGCTGGCGTTTCGCTTCGCAATGAATTGGTGCGGTTGGTTGTGCATGGTGTTCTCCACCTGCTTGGCTATGACGACTGCACCGAGGTCGAACGGCAGAGAATGCACGCCCGGCAGGAAGAGTACGTCGAGCGCATACTGCAACGCTGATCAATGCGTCCTTACATCCGCTCAAATCCCAAATGTTGGCCCCGTAGTTCAGCTGGATAGAACACAGGTTTCCTAAACCTGGTGTCGGAGGTTCGAGTCCTCTCGGGGCTACTCGATTGGCTCGAAGCGATAGTGAGCAACCTTGATGTCGAGTTCTGCGCCGGTTTTGTAGAGCGACTGATGCTGCGGTGCTGGCTCAACGATCTTGACCTGTGCCCAGCAGCCTCCGCGGAACGAGGTAACGGTTGCGGTGAACACATACTGCTCGCCCAGATACCAGCGGTAGGTACCGCCTTGCACTGGTCGCTCAGGTTTAGGGATAATCTCGTGATAGTGTGGAATATCGCGCGTCGGCATTGGACCGGTGGAACGAGTGTGAATACTGGGGTTGGTCAAAACGAATAACCCTCGGAATTATTCACAACGCGATGACCACCAATCCAAACTTCAGCAACGCGATTAGTCCCGAAGTGATAGACGACGTCAAGGTATGAGGGAGAGTCGAGGATGAGGAAGTCAGCGTGCTTTCCAACCTGAAGGCTACCGACCTCCTGTTCCATGAGCAGAGCGGCAGCGCCGTGTGCGGTTGCTGCGGTGATCGCTTCCTCGATGGTCATTCCAGCAAGCTGGACAGCTAGCGAAAGTATCGTTTGCATGTTCTCAGTCATGCATGAACCTGGGTTGCAGTCGGTCGCCAATGCAACGGTTGCGCCAGCATCAATCAACGCACGTGCAGGCGGCATAGGCAGTCGTAAGGTGTACGCTGTTCCAGGTAGGAGAGTGGCAACAGTTCGCCAGCGCGCCAGTTCTGGAATTGTTGCAGGATTAACATGCAGAAGATGGTCAGCACTGGCAGCGCCAACGGTGATGGCAACGCGGGCAGCTCCAACGTCGGCAAATTCATCGGCATGGATTTTGGGTTGCAAGCCCCAATCAAGTCCAGCCGTGAGAATACGCTCAGCCTCTGCAGCACTGAAGTACCCAACATCGGCAAAGACATCGCAAAAACGTGCAAGACCGGAGCGAGCAACTTCTGGTATTAGCTCCGTGCAGAGCATCTCGATATAATCCTGGCGGCGGGTCGTGTATTCTGGCGGTACAGCGTGTGCACCCAGAAAAGTTGGTACGATACGCACGGGCACGGTGCGGGCAAGCTCGGCAATGACGTGAAGAATTCTCAGCTCAGCCTCAGCAGATAAACCGTAGCCCGATTTGATTTCGAGCGTGGTTGTGCCGTGGCGCATCGCCGAAAGTACCAGACCGCGTGCTGTTGTGACAAGTTCGTCAGGAGAGGCATCTCTGGTTGAACGGACGGTAGCCATGATACCGCCGCCCTGCTCGGCAATCTGCTGGTATGTAGCGCCCCGAATGCGCTGCGAAAATTCACCGGCGCGGTTACCAGCAAATACCATGTGAGTATGCGAATCCACAAAACCTGGTATGACGGCACGTCCCTGGCAATCGTAGCGCTCGATCGCGTGATTGCGAAAGAGTTTTTCGGCTTGCGCTTGTGTGCCAATCCAAATGATTCGTTCCTCGACGAGCATCGCCGCATTCGTAATCACGCCGAGCTGATTCATCTGTGCACCCGTATTTCGCCCGCTTTGCGGTGTTGCAACCGTTACCAATTGCGAAATGTTTGTCAAGAGCACACTCATAGCCACTGCTCCATGCCGCGTGAGCGCAAGTGCTCGACGATTTGCCGAACGTTCTGAACGTTATCCTGACGACACACCATAATCACATCGTCGGTCACGACAGCGACAATACCATC
>JBBIUD010000133.1:0-5160 GCA_037440485.1 Chlorobiota bacterium | reverse complement strand
CGCGGTCGAGCACGTCGGTTGTTGGCAATAGGTCCATCGTCACTGAATGATAAGTTCCGCTTGTAACGATCCCGCTTGCTTGAGTGCCTGAAAGATTGCAACAAGATCGCGAGGCGATACTTTCAGCGAATTGAGAGCATTGGCTAACTCTTGAACTGTTGCAGTCGCTGGTATTGCCACAGCAGGATTTGATTGCTCCTGTGTTCGGACGATTGCATTCGAGACACGCTGAGTTGTGCCAATGGTAAACGGAGCCGGCTGGACGACAGTGTTGAGCTGCTGAATTTCGATTTCCAATCCACCGTGCGCAACGACTGCTGGTAACAGACGCACGTTGCCACCAACGACGATGGTGCCCGTGCGTTCATTGATGACGACTTTGCCGGCTACATCCACGGAAACTTCGGCAGATTCAATGCGCGAAATGTACTCGATTGCCTGCGCTTGGGTAGTACCTTGAGGGAAGCGAACAACGACAGTAGCGGGGTCGAGTGCTTGCGCGGTGTTGGTCAGTCCTTGCAGTGCATTGATTGCAGCGGCTATTCGAGTGGCAGTGGTGTAGTCCGGGTGGTTGAGGATAATGCGCACTTCTGTCGAAGTGTTCAATGAACCAGCTACTGTTCGTTCGAGCACTAAACCACCCGGGACCCTGCCGGTATTGGTCAGGTTTTTTCCCGATCGGGAACCAAGTGAGCTGACATCATAGCCACCGACGCTGAGAGGTCCTTGAGCCATGCCATAGACGACGCCATCACTGGCCACCAGTGGTGTCAGAATCAGTGTACCGCCCTGAAGCGATCGTGCGTCACCGATACTCGATACGGTGACATCCACTTTTGTCCCAGCTCGAGCAAATGCAGGGATAGTCGCCGTGACCATGACAGCAGCAACGTTTTGTGTTCGCTGCAGAAAGATGTTCTGCTGGGGTGTAACACCGAAACGCTTGAGCATGTTGAGGACCGATTGAATTGTAAAGTTCGAACGCGGCGAGTCGCCTGTGTTGTTGAGACCGGTTACAAGCCCGTACCCAACAACCTGTATTCCGCTGCCACCTTCGATTGTCGCAATATCCTTGATGCGATCGGCTGCAGCGGGGACAGCAAGGATGAGCATCAGCAACAGTATGTATCGAGGTGCATTCATTGCATCAAAACAGAAATCGCAGAAATTTGGTAAACAAGCCTGGTTCTTGAGCCTTGGAAATCACACCGTCGCCATTGTAAATCAACACTAAATCGGCAATCTGGTAGGAATAGACGCTATTGTCGGGTGTGATGTCCACAAATCGGACGTATCCTCGCAGTGTGATGGTTTGTGTTTCGCCGTTGATGGTGACAGTGCGTGTGCCTTCGATTTGCAGTGCATTGAGGTTGCTGGCATCGGTGATGCGTGCGGTAAGTTTTGCTCGAATGCGTTCAGATCGGTTTGTGGAACCTTGACCGCTGAAATTGTTGGTCGTACCGATTGCGGCGCCAGCGCTTCCTTGTGTGTTCCCAACTGAACCCGATGCTTGAACGCCTAAGTCTGTCGAGGACGAGTTCCGCGTCGTTGCTTGATTATCTGCCTGTGCGTCTTCAACGATCAGTATCGTGACGACATCCCCTTTGCGGAATGCTTTGACGTCGGAGTAGAGAGAGCGTGTGGCACTTTCGGGGAATTGTGCCATGCAGATCACCGTTGTTGTAACCAGAAGCAATGCTGTTCGAATCATGGCGTTGTCGTGATGGTAGTGGTGGAGGATTGTGTGCCCAGGTCAACGACAATTGTTTTGCTGTCGGTCAGAGTCCCGACAAGAACAGCTCCGGTGTCTTTCCGACGAACTTTGACCGATTCGCCGCAGGATGCCGAATGAAGCGTTTGTGCGGCTGTGCGTATGGTGATGGCTCCACTGAGCAGAAGCAGTGTAACAGCTTCGCCGCTTTGCACGGTGCAATTACCGCTGACCATTGACCGAAGCAGAACTGTGCCAGCCGATACGCTCTGGGTCAGGCGCATACCAACGACAGTATCGGGTAAAAGGTGCAACAGACGCGTTACGTCTCGCAGTTCAAACCGAACATCGTCAGAACCGATGTTTTCGCCACGGCGAAGGTTGCGTACCGCAACCGCTACCATACGCTTTGCTGCGACCAGAACAGGCACACGAAGGCGTTTGATTTCCTGCCCATCGGCTTGGAATGATACTTCAACCTCGGTTCGTCCCACGGGTTGGTTGTTGGGTAGCCGGCAGTATGCAACGACGCTGTGTCTGTCGAAGCGCACCTCTTCGATTGGCGCAAGGAATGTAATCTCATCGCTATCGCTGATATACTCGCGCAGGAACGCCTCGATGCCGCGTTGCAAGGTTGCTGCAGAAAAGCGCGCCTGGGGAGGCTGATTACCTGCACTGATCGCAGTACTGCTCGATGCAACACTGATGAGCAGAATAAGTGTCCAGAGTCTGGAGCCAAAGTGAGTGTTGAGATGCTCAGCCATGATTAGCGCTTCAAGTTGACCGCAGTACCGAGAATGCTATCAGCCGTTTGGACCGATTTCGAGTTGATCTCGTAGGCACGTTGCGCTATGATCATGTTGACCATTTCTTGCACAAGGTCAACATTCGACGACTCCAGATGACCTTGAATGAGTTCACCCGTGTTATTGGTGCCGGGTTGTTCCTCGATCGGAATACCAGACGCAACTGTTGCGACAAAGAGATTATCGCCAACAGAGCGTAAGCCGGCTGGATTGATAAATCGAACCAGAGTTATCCGCCCGATTTCTTGCTCATCCGGTTGATTGCCATTTTCGATGACGGCTGTAACAACACCATCGCGGCTAATCCGAATAGAGGTTGCATTGTCCGGTATCGTAATGCGTGGTTCGAGGAAGTATCCTTGTGAGGTGACGATTTCGCCATTGCGGTTGACCGTAAAGGAACCATCGCGCGTGTAGGCGATCGTATTATCCGGACGCAACACCTGGAAGAAACCCTCGCCGTTGATTGCAATGTCAAGCATGTTCCCCGTTTCGGTGATTGTGCCTTGTGCGAATTGGCGAGTTGTAGCGACCAGTTCCGTGCCGCTTCCAATCTGAACATCGGGCAAGGGTTCGATGCCCGTTGCCGAGGTTGATCCCATTGGTCGAACAGTTTCGTAGAGCAGATCTTGAAATTCCGGGCGTACTTTTTTGAAGCCCGTTGTATTGACGTTTGCCAGATTATTAGCAATGACTTCAACAAAGCGCTGTTGAGCGCTCAAACCCGTCGCAGCAGTTGTTAGTGTTTTATCCATGGCTGAAAATTCCGAGTGGTTATGCAGTGAAGCGACCAATGTCAATGGAGCGATCGAGTGTGCCGTCGTTTGTTTGGATGACTTTCTGCCCCAGCTCGAACATGCGTTGGAGCTGAATCATCGTGACCATTTCGGAGATGATGTTCACGTTCGATGCTTCCAGGTAGCCCTGTTGCAGGAGTATATCGTGTGGTGCACGTTCGCTCAGGATAGTATCGTCGGTCGGGAGAAAGCACGTTGCTGAGGAGCGCTGAAGCGACTGCGGGTTATCCACACGAACGACCCGGAGCTGTGCAAGGAACTGACCATTGAGCTGAAGCTCACCTTGCGGAGAAATTTGAATCTGGCGAACGAGTGTATCTCGATTTGTGGTATCTCCCAGCGGTGGAAGTTCGATGCGTATTGGTCCGCTATCGGAGAGCAGCATTTTCCCATCGCTGGTGACGATAAAACCACGCTCGTCGAGCGAGAAATGTCCGGCACGAGTCAGGTGTTCGGTTCCATCAGCGTCAGCAACGACGAAAAACGTGTCGTTGCCATCGAGAGCAAGGTCCAGGGGATTACCTGTTTTTTGTAGAGCGCCGGTGCGGAAGTCAATGTACTGCCGAATCGGCAGGTCTTCGGTTTCCGCATCACCACGAACGTTGAAGAGATTTTCGCGAGCTTCGATGAGGGATTGTTCGAAGATTCCGCTGCGCTTGAAGCCAACAGTATTAGCATTGGCGATATTGTTGGCAGTCAATTCCAGCCTGGTCTGCTGCGGGAGCATGCCCAGTGCTGCAGTGTAGAGTTCCTTGAGCATCCTGCTTGAGCATCGAATGGTGACGCATTCCTCCATTGATGTTCAGCAAGTACTATGCCAACCATTGGCTCAACGAAAAAGGCGAATGCATCGGCTTCGGTGCATTCGCCTCTATAGCGTAGGAGTTGCGGGCTGGTGTTATTGCGTCAGCATGATTGGCTGCACCTGATGGTGGCGTGGTGTAATCAATCGCAAGAAGTAGATGCCGCTGGGTAAGGAAGCACGGGGCAGTGCATAAATAAATTCGCCGCGCTGGTTACCGTCTGCAATGTGCATCACTTCCGTCCCGATGGGGGAGTATAACTCCAGCCGATACTCGATATCCTCGCCAATCAAAAGATTGACGACAAGGTCGCCAGATTCACTGTACCGTGTGGTCATAAGCGTTGGACCAACCAACACAATCTGCCGAGTTTCTTGGGCGCAGTAGTATGGAGTTGAGATTATGCCATTTTGCGTTTCCACTACAAGACACGGATAGCTTGCACTGTTGAGCAGGGTCGGTGTGATTGTGTGGCTCAGCAGTGTGTTGACATAGGTGATCATTGGCAGTTGCACCTCCAGCGTTCCATTGAGAATGCCCAACGCACTTGTTCCGTCAAGAATCGCGCCTGCGGGTGTATGCTGCAGTGTCCAGCGCCAACCATTCTGGAGTTGTTGGAACGTTGCATCATCAATTTCCACGCCTGTTATCGGGTAGTCGAGCTGTATGCGCAGGTTTGTTACCAAAGAACCTGCATCGGGTGTGGTTGTTATCCGGAGAGGAATGAGCTTTGTTTGTCCAACATCAATTGTTGCAGAGCCAACACTGAGGCGAAGTTGACGTGTGACGCCAATCGCGGTGAATGTAACGCGGTAAGGCTGAGCAAGGGCAGGCGAGGATATGATAATGACAATCGAGCGTTGACCGGCTGTTGGTGTGTAGCGAACGCTAATTGTTGCTGTGCCACCGGCTGGGATAGTTCCGCCACTGGTACTAATCGAAAAATCATTGATATCGCCCTGGGTTGTGATGGTGAACGTTTCATCCTGGCTGCCTGGGTTGCTCAGTGTGATAGTGCGCGTAATCTCTGTTTCGCAGAGCAG
>JBBIUD010000132.1:0-5179 GCA_037440485.1 Chlorobiota bacterium | reverse complement strand
AGACCTGGGGCGAACCGACATCCCACTGTGGAGCTACTTCTGCCAGATCAGCGACTCGACAACAAGCTATGGCTCCTACTCCGGTGCCGTACCCAACGAAAAAATCACCTGGGGCAAGCTTGGTGTGGAGACGCCCAAGTTCATCATCGAAAGCGATGCCACCATCGTTGCGCCGCTCATTTTTGCGTGGGTGCTCGGTTGGTAAAGCATGCGTTCCTGGTGCTGGCATGCGCGTGCAGCATCGGCTGGGCGCAGAGTGCAGATGTTGTGCTCGAAAGCACAGCGGTGGTGGCTACCTGCGCAGAGATTTCTCCGCAAAAAGTCGAAGCAGCGCTTGCCCTGGCTCTTGAGCAGAGTGCGCGCTATCGCTTAGTCGTGCGCGGTCAGAGCGGTCTGGAAGATTCATCGAGACCTGCGCCACCGATACCAAAGCTCCGTGTGCGTATCAATTGCTTCCAAAACCTTGTACGAGCCGATCTGGAATTCCAAAGGAGCGACACACTGCAACGTGGCAGTGGTTATGGACTGGTGCGACACCGGTGGGAACAGAGTGATCAGCCTCTTGCCGACCCAGCACTGCTGCACGCCATCAAACGAGCCTTCTGCGTTGCGACGGGTGATTCGCTCCTCTACATGCATAGCGACAGCACGAGTGCAGTCTATCCTGCGGCATTGGTAGCGGTAACCAGTCTGGAAGTGCGCGATAATCCATCGTTGCCGCGGTGGGAACTGTTCGACGATAACATCGCGACCAGCTACAGCGGAATTCTTGCCGCCATCACCAGTGGGCAACGGTCATCCTCCTACGTCGTGCTCGACATTGACACACGCGACAGTATCTACGCACACTTCCGGCTCTACGAGCCAGAACCCGGCATGCCGCCCTCGCAGCAGGAAATCGCTGCATTGGCATATTTCGGTGTGGAAGCAATCGTCAGCGGCTGGCTGGAACGTACCACCACAGGCGCGCGCATTGTACTTCGCTTGCTCCGAGCGCATCCCAATGGGAGAACTGAATTGCTGGCACAGGTCGAGCGCACCCTCGATGATGATAGTCGCGTTGCATACCTTCTGGCAATTGCCAACGCTGCAGAAGAACTGCTGGCTCGTCCCTTATCGTCCCGTCGCTGAGCGATCGACAGCAATTTTCACAACTGCACCATCGCCGCTGAGCACCGACACAGCGTGGAGCAGGTAAATTCCACTCGGCACTACATTCCCGCGTTCATCACGTCCATCCCAGATTGTCGTGCGGCTTCGTGTCCGCAGTGTGCGAATGGTCATACCGCTGAGCGTGGAAATGCGCAACTCCGATTCGTCGGCAAGTCCTTCGATTGTCAGCGTGTGTTGGTCGGGATCGAACGGCTGAGGGTACACCCGCAGTTGATACGTCTGCCTTGGCAGCATCGCCAGTGTTTCGATGGCATTAATGCCCCGCTCTGTCCCCAGATAGAGAATCCCTCGCTCTAAGTCGGCAGCCAACGCCCGAACATCGTTCGACAGCAGAACCGGATACTGTTGCTGTGTGATTGTGCCGAGCATCGTCACGCCATCATCGCCGATGACCCAAACGCCGTTCGACGTAGCGATCCACTTGTTGTTGAGTGCATCAATCGCGATTGCGTTGATAGCGACGCCCCGCAACTCACGAACAGTGCGCACAAACGGCGTGCTGCCGCTCAGCACGGCAGTAGGATTGACAATCGTTGCAAGTCCGGCGGTCGTACCCACCCAGAGCATTCCTGTTCGATCGAGTGCCAAGGCTGTGATTGTATTCGATGGAAGCCCGCCAGCTTGAGTGGTCAAGCGTCCCCAGCGGTCGTCGCTCTGATCATCAATCGTTCCACCGTCGTTGAACCATGCAATCCCACTCCCTTCGGCATCGGAGCGATACGAACCAAGCCATTTTGTGCCGGCAGCATCGAGTGCAATGAACATGAAATACCCGACTGTCGGCGGATTACCAGGATAGGTGAAGCTGTAGAACCGTCCGTTTGAGTCCTGCGCTATCAGGTGTGCCGAACCTTGAATCCAATTTCCCCAGTGAGCGATCCATGCCGTGCCATTCCGATCACCGACGACACTTCCGGGCACAGTGTACGATGGATTTCCAGCAAATCCCACCAGCGGTGAGTTGTGCGCGTTGAAGTAATCGAGCGCGATGGAATCATCTCCAGCAATGCGAGCACGCAATAATCCCGCGCCCCAACTGCTAAGCCAGACATGACCAGAGGGCAGTGCTGCAACCCGATAGTAGAACTGCGTCGGGACACGTTGATCCGTTTGTGGTGTGAAGATATGCCACCGCGAACCAATTCTGCACGCGAAACCATTGCCGGCTCGCCCACCTGATGCCGTGGCAACCCAGAGATTTCCGTTTCTGTCCACTGCTAAATCGTAGGCGGTATTGCTCTGGATAGAGTTAGGAGCAATCACGCCTATTGAGTCGCGCTCGACGATGGTAATCCCGCTCATCTGAGTACAGCCAATGAGCATCTCGCTGCCGGCAACTGTCACCGTTCGATGGCGGCGCAGCGGCGATGGCTGCACCGCACCAACACGCGTTCCATCTTCGAGCCGCAAGAGCTGATTGCTTAGACCGATGATGATCCGGCTATCGTAGCGACTGATGCTTACGATCGGGTCAGTGCTACCCGACGGTCGTTGCCACAGAAGCTCAAGCGATTCTCCATTTTCGCGGAGAATGGTTGTTTGTGTTGCAACGACAGCTCGCCCGTCTGCATCGAACGTCACAGCAACCGCTGGACTATCCCACTGCCACGCTGCCGGAAGCTGCCACACCCGCCACTGCCGACGGTCGCGCAACGACGGCACCCCAAGCCAGACCGACGCAATACCGGATACTCCCGCTGCAATCAACGTATCGTTGCGAATTGCCAGCGCCGTGATGGCTGATTTGGCGGCAAAGGTAGCAACAACATCAACAGTCTCCAACGGCACTCCCTGCACCGCATCGAAAACAACTATCCCAAATTCGGTCGCAGCATAAATTCGACTGTTGTGCACCAGCAACGCAGTGATCGCACGTCGGGGATATTGATCGGCTGCGCGACGAATGTCGGTGATGGTTCGGCGTGGACCGTCGGTAGGCGAAAAAACCTCCAGCGTACCATCGCTTGCGCCCGCAACGATGATGCTGCCATCGTCGGCGGCTGTAATGCTGGAAAAATCTAGTGCAAGCAATCCTTCGCCCGGTCGGTACTCTGCCAGAATCTGGCGCGTGCGTGGATCACAAACGAAAATGCCGCCGCTGGTTGCAACCCAGAAGCGACCATCCCGATCGCTGGTAACATCGTGGGCATCCAGGAGCGATGTAAGCGACCGCCATCGAACCAATCCGAGTGCATCCGAACTGGTCTGCGCATGGAGCATCATCGCCAGCGTGCCCGTGGCAACGAGTGCAGTGGCAACACGTATCGCCGTAGCGATGCAGCCGACTGGTGCGTTCATTGCGTGCGGAGTTGATGGAGAAGGTCTGCCATTTCGAGCGCTGTCAGTGCTGCTTCGGCACCTTTGTTGCCTGCTTTGCCGCCAGCGCGCTCGAGCGCTTGGTCGAGTGTGTCTGTTGTCAACACACCAAATGCACACGGAACACCGGTGGCAAGCATGGCTTCGGCAATCCCACTGGCAGCCTGGGAGGCGACAAAATCGAAATGCGGTGTCTGGCCGCGGATGACACAACCAAGCGCAACAATGGCGTCGTGCTCATTGCGTTGCGCAAGTGTGCGAACAACGAGCGGTAGTTCAAAACTACCCGGACACCAGACGAGCGTTATGTTCTCCGAGGTGATGCCGTGCCGGCGCAATGCATCGAGCGCACCAGCAACCAGCCGGTCGGTCACAAGCTGATTCCATCGCGCCGCAACAATTGCGATGCGATAGTGCGGTCGGTAGGTTCCTTCGAGCGTCTGCATACGATGTCAATGGCAATGATGCTGCTGCCTACAAAGCTACGACTGCTGCCCAAGACGGATGGGACGTTCCCGATATTTGCGCACTGCCCGTACACCTTTTGATGATTGCACAGCAATGTTTCCACCCTACGAGGACGAGCTAAACTTTCCCCACTTGGAAGAACGCATCCTGGAGTTTTGGGACACCAGTGGTGCCTTCGAGCGCTCACTCCAGCAGCGACTCGAAGAAAACGCTCCCTGGTTCAATTTCTACGAAGGTCCCCCAACGGCCAACGGTGCACCCGGCATCCACCACATGATGGCGCGCACCATCAAAGATGCCGTCTGCCGCTACAAAACAATGCGTGGCTATTACGTCCGCCGCCAGGCAGGCTGGGATACTCACGGCTTGCCCGTCGAAATTGCAGCAAGCAAAGAGCTCGGACTGCTCACCCGAAACGACATTATTGCCTACGGCATTGACCGTTTCAACCACTACTGCCGGCAATTAGTCGAGCGACATATCACGATGGACGGTGGCTGGCGTACACTCACACGCCGTATGGGGTTCTGGGTGGACCTCGATTCAGCCTATATGACATGCTCAAACGAATACATCGAAAGTGTGTGGTGGTCGCTCAAGCAGCTCTTCGACCGTGGGCTCATCGTCAAAGGCTTCAAGGTCGTGCCGCAGTCACCAACGATCGAAACACCACTGTCGTCGCATGAACTCTCGCTCGGTTACCGCACGGTGCGCGATCCAAGTGTGTACCTGATTGTTGCCATTACCGAACCGTCGAATCCTGTTTTGGATGGAGCATCGCTGCTGGTCTGGACAACGACGCCGTGGACTCTCTTTGGAAACGTTGCACTGGCTGTGCATCCGGACATCGAGTACGTTGTGCTCCAGGCACAGTCGAAAAAGCAACCAGAGCGGAGTGAACGGTTCGTCATTGCTGCACAGCGAGCCGAGCTGCTCGCCTCCGACTGGGAGCTTCGCGAAATCGCACGCCTGCGCGGACGCGAACTGGTCGGCACGCGGTACCAGCAAATTTTCGACGATGTCCGGCTCGACCTAGATCAGTATCCAAATGCACTGCGGGTACTCCCGGCCGACTTTGTCACCACCGAAGAAGGGACCGGCATCGTCCACATTGCACCGGCATTTGGTCAGGACGACTTCGAGTTGATGCAACGGTTTCATCTCCCCATGCCGGTTCCCGTCACACCGAACGGACATTTTACCGAGCAGGTTCGCGCATTTG
>JBBIUD010000131.1:0-5179 GCA_037440485.1 Chlorobiota bacterium | reverse complement strand
CTCCAAGGATGCGGTAGTGTTGCTCACCGTTCGGCAGATAGACGGCAGTGCACTCGACTTGGTCACGTCCATCGTTACGAATAAGACCGTTGAGAACGCGTGTTGTGCCCAGACGCACTCGACCCCAGTTGTTCCCGATGACGATTGGTCCGGGCGAAATTGATTGCCCGCGCCAAACCGACCAGGGTTTATCGCCGCCTGTCCCGGATGCATCGCTCTCGAAATGGACGGTGATTGAGAAGGTGTCTTCCGTCGTTGGGGTAAAGCAGAGTTCTCGGAGATACACCTCATTGCCAGGTGGAATGATGATCGGCAGCGGAGGATCGGTCGGGTCAGTCAACGAGAATGGTGGCGTAATAGTCGAGCGATCAATTGCCGTAATAGTCAGCGTATCGGTGCCAGGATTGCGAATACGTAGCCCGCGGCTCAGTTGTTGGCTATGGCAACGCGTCTGCCCTGCAGAAATTGTTCCTGCATCCCAATCGTCAACGACGATGTGCGGCATCACACCCCGACCAATAACAAGTACCGATAGTGGAGCGCATTGTTCAACGATCAAGAGTGAGTCCGCATCGCGCTCGTTGTCGCGTATGTGCTCGGTTTGTGGGCTGTAGCGTATTCGCACCTGTAAGCTTTGGCGTGGTAGCAAGGCGATGCCACCGGCTGGTATCGCCGGCTCGATAATTGTGAAAACGCTGCCGTTCTGCATGCGCAGATCGGTAATCAGGTAGGTTGAATCAGCAAGGTTTGTGATCGTAGCGCTGACTTCGCCAGAGCGTCCCACACGAACTTTTCCTGCGTCTATCGGGTTGGGTGTGACGACAATTTTGGGTGCAACCCAGAATACGCTATCGTAGCTGAAATTGAGAGCGCGATCACCGACGTAAAAGTAAGCCTGTGCATCTTTTGTTTTATCAATGACCCGCAATCGAAACTTGACAATGCTGTTTTTCTGGTCGTGAGGCAGAAGATTGTTCGTCACTGGATTGCCATCTGCCTCGAGAATTTCAATCGCATAGTTGAACGATGGTTTCCCCTCGACAAAGTCAATCGCATTGATTCCCGTTCCAACGTGGCGAAGGGTATCGTTGATGGGGAAATCCTGTCCCGTTTCGACAGCGGTATAGGTGTAGTCACCGCACTCATTGTCGCGACTGAGAGGTGGAGGTATCGAGTCGAATTCATCGAGTTTGCGGTATGCTGTTGCTGCAGGCCAGCCGTACGAATCGAAGCTACCCCAGCCGTAGATGTAGGCGCCAAACGGTGCATCGCCCTCGATCAGGTGAGGTCCATTAGTGACAAACGTCCGCGCGTAGTGAATATTCGTCCCGGGTATTCGGTTGCCCAGAATGTCTGGCGCTAATGACGTGAGTGGGCGCCCATCGAGCATAATCGAGCGAAGATCTTTCTGCTCGGGGTCGTTGATATCAGCTAAAACTAAGATGTTGAAACGGTGTCGACTGTAGGCAGGATTAGATGGTGATTGAAAGATTGTGGACTTGGTGTACTGCTCGACGGGGACGATGTAAATCATGAACGGGTCGAAAAGATTTGCGTTATCCCATTCGGCAGAGGGTGAGTACTGCATAAGGAAAAATGGCTTGTTGCTTTTCCAAACCGACATGCCCCGTACACCAGTCGCTTGTTTAGGTCCAGTCACTACCAACCCAGAGTTCGGTATAGAGCGGACTTCGCCACGTTTCAGCCCGGCTAAGATGAATTCATCGAGCTTTTGCTTTGTCTTGAAGTCGTATGAGGTACAGACGATGTTCGTGCCGTCTTGCAACGCAACAACACGGAAGAAATCGCCATACCCTTCGCGTTCGTATTCGACGCTGACGTAGGTTCGTCCCCACATCGAGGTTGGTGGTATCATCTCGATCATGTGATCGCGTCCGTTGAAAATATCGAAGCAGGGTACCATCGTGCGCTGGTGGTAGCTGATAAATCCTATTGGCTTTGTTGATTGCACAATGCTGCCCGAGAGATCGAACTCTCCTCGAGTTGTGCCATCGCCTTGCACGAGGTAACATTGCCCGGGCTGAAGCGTGACGTTCCAGACTGCACCATATCGGCGTCCTTTTTCGGTGCGTGCAGATGTAATGCCGTAGTCACCGATATTCGGCTTGCGGAGTTGGATAGTCACGCGTGTGTCGGGATAGGCAGCAACGATAGCAAATCCGCCTTTCCAGCTACGGAATTCACGAAAGTCGGGCCAGCCTAAATGCATGTACTCTGTTCCCCACGATTGTACCGGGATGGCAAGGTACCCATCCGAGCTGACCGATTTGCCGTTGTACACATAGACGGAAACCGGATCATCAGCGGTGATGCGCGCCGCCATATCGAGGGGAATTTCGCTTTCCTCTGCCTCCGGCATTGGTACATCACGGAGAGTGAGTACCGTTACCCGCATTGCCTGGACAGTGAACACCTTCTGGAAACCAAGCCCAGGAATTTCGTATTTGAAGCGTGTATTGCGCGACGACGTGACATAGATCTCCCGGGCTGTGACAGGCTGAATTGGGCTATCGTTGAGTGGGAAGCAGAAGACAAATTCTCGCCCCTGCGATCCGTTGTTCAAGAGTTCCGATGCCGTCGGTATGCGACCGGCAAAGCGTGGAGATCGCTGAAGCTGTGCCACCGAAGTTGACACCAGGGTGCACAGCAGCGCGACGCATGTCAATGCAAAGCGGTTCATGTTTCTCCTCCAAATCACAACAAAACTTCGATATCAGCAGTCCCAAAATAACGAAAAATTTGTTTACATCCAAAGCACTAACAGGCTGCACTTTCTACATGCAAAGGAAAGCAACCAGTTACAGTTTTCCTTCAATGCACAACGTTCTGGCAGAAACAACAGCGATACGGTGGTGCCTATTTTTGCAGTGAGTTTTTTCGTTGACAACGATAGCTGATGAGCACTGATTTTCCTGTCGTATTCGAGCCAGTTACCTTTGACAATCGCCCCCGCCCACCACAGGAGTTTGCCGAGATTGCACGCATGATTCGCCGCGACATCATCAAGTCATTGGTGCTTGCCGGTTCAGGGCACAGTGGTGGTCCGCTCGGCTCGGCAGACATATTTGCGGTGCTGTACTTTGGGGGATACATGCGGTATAACCCCCGAAACTGGTGGACTCCCCGTGATCGTTTTGTGCTGAGTGCAGGTCATATGTGTCCTGTGCTGTATGCAACGCTTGCCAATACTGGTGCGTTCCCCAAAGAAGAACTTGCCACGCTGCGCAAGTTCAATTCGCGATTGCAAGGACATCCAGGACGAGACATGGGACTCCCCGGCGTAGAAACCTCCACTGGTTCGCTTGGGCAAGGTATCTCGATAGCAGTCGGTATGGCTATGGCAGATAAACTACTCGACCGAAACGGCTATCGTGTCTTCACTTTGACTGGTGATGGCGAGTTGCAAGAAGGTAGTGTCTGGGAAGCTGCCATGGCTGCCTCGAATTTCAAGCTCGATAATTTCTGCTGGATCATTGACAACAACGATTGCCAGATTGATGGACGTGTCCATGATGTCATGAGCATCTACCCGCTCGAAGACAAATGCCGTGCATTTGGTTTCGATGTTGTGACCGTCAACGGACACGATTACGCCGAACTCTGCAATGCTTTCGACCACTTTATTGCCAATAGCCAGCAGCAGTGCGGCAAGCCAACGGCAATCATTGCAAAAACCCTCATGGGGAAAGGTGTTTCCTTCATGGAAGATCGCTATGAATGGCATGGTAAACCACCAACCTGGGAACAGGCGCGTATTGCGCTCCGCGAGTTAGGCGAAGAAATCCCAGAACCAGTCACTGTGTAGTCATACCACTAACGTTGAATTTTGATGAGCACTCCATTTCAACTCCGCGGTTCTAAACCCACACGGCAAGGTTTCGGCGAAGGGCTTGTCGTACTCGGTGAACGGTACGACAATGTCGTCGTCCTGGGCGGAGATATTACCGGTTCAGTGATGACGTCGCTATTCAAGGAGCGCTTCCCGGACCGTTTTTTCTCCATCGGGGTTGCTGAGCAAAATGCGACCACGATTGCTGCAGGGTTAGCGCTGAGCGGGAAGATTCCATTCTTTGCGTCGTACGGTGCATTCTGTGCGTTGCGAAATGCTGACCAACTCCGCATCAGCGTATGTTACAACGAGGTCAACGTCAAAATTGGCGGGGGACATGCGGGCATCAGTGTCGGACCTGATGGTGCTACTCATCAGGTGCTCGAGGAAATTGCCTATCTCCGCACGCTGCCGCACATGACGTTGCTGGTTCCGTGCGACTACCTTGAAACAAAGAAAGCGACTATTGCCATGGGTGAAATGGTCGGTCCAGCGTACATCCGTTTCGGACGGGCTGCCGTTCCATTTTTTACCAACGAGGACACACCGTTCCAGATTGGCAAAGCTCAGGTCTTTCGTGAGGGCAGCGACGTTGCACTCATTGCGTGTGGGGCGATGGTATGGGAATCGCTCCAAGCAGCTGAACAACTTGCAAAGCGTGGTATCAACGCCAGAGTCATCAACGTTTCGACTATAAAGCCGTTTGACGTGGAAACCATCGTTGATGCTGCGCGGGAATGCGGTGCAATCGTTACGGCTGAAGAGCATCAAGTCCATGCCGGGCTTGGCGGAGCAGTTGCTGAGGTTGTTGCCAAGAACTATCCTGTGCCGATCGAATTCGTTGGCGTCAAGGATAGTTTCGGTGGTAGCGGAGAACCAGAAGAACTGATGGAAAAATTTGGCTTGACGTGGAAAGAAATCTATGCTGCAGCACTTGTTGCAATTGAGCGGCGTGATCGTGGATTTATTGGCTATCGCAAGGTGAAAGATGTACCTCGATTCGATGATGTTCATGCAGTTGCGAATACTGCTCTATAGCACTGCGTTCAGCCTTTTTGCTCCGATAGCCGGGCTATCGCAGAGCAGGCTAAACGCCGATTCCGCCGAGCAAACAACCGTGACCATCTACTCCAATGCTGCGATTGTTCGCCAACAGTTTCGTCCGACCCTGTCGAAGGGTGAGAATGTGCTCACCATTGAACGGCTTCCGGAGCTGGTGGCACCAAACTCGCTGATTGTGCGACCAATGCTTGATGCATCCTCGGTCAAAATACTCAGCCTCGAGCAATCAGCCACCACAAGTCTGGATGTGTTGCAGTCGTACGTTGG
>JBBIUD010000130.1:0-5183 GCA_037440485.1 Chlorobiota bacterium | reverse complement strand
CACGGTACCACTGCGCTGACAGCTCAACAATGGTTGGATTCATCGAATCGGGTGCTGCAAGGTCTTCGCCTGCTGCCGAAAGCCGCAACCGTCCTTGAGCGATCGTTTCCGCTACCTTAACGTACGGAGCTTCCGGACACACAATAATTGCACGCCTAAGCTCCAGTGCTTTTGCCCACCGGAGCATCATCAGCGGCTCGTTCCCATTGCCGTGCAAGAGCAAGACCAAATGATACCGTTGCAACGAATCGTAGCCCGGCGGATACATCACACGGTAGCGCCCGATTCGCTCCTGCCGTGCAAAGCGCGCGGGAAAGTTTGCAAGTTCGGAAGCGTTGCGCTCGATGCGCATGCGAATTTGCTGCCCTTTTGCACTGCGCAGGACCGCCGATAGCAGTGTGTCGGTATCGAGGAGTGCACGATTACTCAACCCTGCTGCTGCTGCCTGGCTTAGTGCGTCGGCTGCATCATTGATCAATCCACGTTTTGCAAGGAGCCGACTCAATTCGATCAATGCGGTTGTATCACGAGGATTGGCGGTGGTCCAGAGTCGGTATGCTGCGAGGGCAGAGTCGCTGAGTCCCATTTTCAAAAAATAGTCACCACGCTCGCGAGCAGTGCTCGTCGCGACAAGCCGTTGCGGTTGTCGTTGGACGTGCTGGGCTGCAATGGGGGTCACGATCACCATCAGCACACAGAGTGCCCGGAACAGGAGTCGAACCTGCACGTCCTTACGGACACTACACCCTGAATGTAGCGCGTCTGCCAATTCCGCCATCCGGGCAACCATCGTGCGGAGAGGGTGGGATTCGAACCCACGAGGCCCGTTGCCGGACCTAACGGTTTTCGAGACCGCCCGATTCAGCCACTCTCGCACCTCTCCACGGCGATGCAAAAATACGAGCACGGCAGCCTCCATCACGGCAAAATTTCCCAGTGTAACTGCTGGCGCAGCGTAGCGACCAAGCGTTCGTAGAGCTGCTGTTGCTTCATCGAGATTGCAAAGTTCTCCAGCTCTTTGTAATCGGATTCCAGGGTTGGCTTATGGGGTGGAATGGTGCGTTTTTTCAAAATGATGTGAAATCCTTGCTTGGTTGGGTTTGTTGAGTAGGGCAGCGGTTGCGTAATGCTCCCATCGGCTAACGTATCGAGAAGCTGCGCCAGACCGGGTTCAAGCGTGGTTACAGCAAGTTTGCCGAGTGCCCCACCGAATCCGCGTGTATCTTGCTCATCTGAATATTGCCGCGCAGCATCCTCGAACGAAAGCTCGCCGCGTTCTATACGCTGACGGAGCTGCTCCAGCTCGGCGATGACTCGCCGCTGGTCGCTTTCCTCACGCGGAACACTAACCAAAATGT
This sequence comes from Chlorobiota bacterium, assembly GCA_037440485.1. Classification (GTDB taxonomy): domain Bacteria; phylum Bacteroidota; class Ignavibacteria; order Kapaibacteriales; family NICIL-2; genus NICIL-2. Next base: position 3,825 of record JBBIUD010000130.1, on the reverse strand, counting down.
GCTGAACATGAATTTGATCCAGTGTTCGTTCCAGCATGCGCACGACATGGAAGCCGAATGGTGTTTCGATGGGCAGTGAAATTTCGCCCGTCTGAAGCTTTTTGCAAGCTGAACAAAACTCCGGCACAAAATCGTTGCAGTTACGCATACCCAGATCCCCACAGGATGCTCGTGTGTTTGGATCGTCCGAGTTGCGTGCAGCCAACGCACAAAAATCTACTCCTTGCAAGACAGAGTCCCGGATCGCTTTTGCTCGGGCAGCCGCTGACTGGCGAGCATCTTGCGTTGGTGAGACGTACCGAACAATGTGGTAGAGTTCATACTGCTTGCCAATCACCGGCAACGAATCGCGATACTGCCGGTAGAATTCTTCAACTTCGCGTGGAGTAACTTTGACATCGCCAAGCTTGAGCATGCGATAGCGCTCGGTCAGTAATCGCTTGCGAATCTCCTCCCTCCCATCCCGCCGAATTTTCCACATCGGCATTTGGTAGATGTTCTCCAATCGCTCCTCGGACCCTACTTGACGAACAAGCTGCGCTATCGTGGCATCGAGCTGTAGATTGACTTCCTCGTCGCTGACCGTGATGCTATCGAGCTGCGCTTGAACGTACATGAGCCGATCGTTGATAATTGCATCGAGAACACGCTGTCGTATCGCAGGATCGTTCGGCTTGATGGCAGGATTCTGTTGCGCAAGCATCAATAGTTGAGCATCCACCTCGCTTTTCAAAATGGGTTCGCCTGCCGCTATCGCGACGACTTGATCAAGAACATCGCCTTCGTGAACAGACGCTTGCTGTGCACCGGCAACAACCGAAGCAACAATGACTGCAATAATGACTGCAACAATGATCCGCATCACTTGCGGAAAATTTTATTGATTGTTGCCATTTGGTATTCAACGTGGAATTTCTTCCGTAGCTGCTCGAGCCATTGCTCACTGAGCATGCGCTGCTTGATCTCTTGCACGGTTGAGGCAATATCGGGGATAGCTTCCTCGAATGTTTTCTGTCGGGCCGGATAGAATGCATTGATGCGCACGATGCTATACCCATTTTCGAACTTGAGCGGTCCGAGTATTTGCCCTTCCTGCGGATTGGATTGCTCAACCAACGCACCAATTTTTGACGACCGTGCGGTGACTTTACCCCAGTGCCCTTTCTTTTCGCGGTAACCAGCACGCTGGGTAAACTCTTCGGCAAGCTTTTCAAATTCTGTCTGCGAAGTAGTTTGCTGTGCTCGCTGGAGAACTTCCCTCGCTATGCTATCGCTGAGCACAAAGATTTCGCTTATGTCGTAGGTTGGTTCTGTCCGGTAGCGGGTTTTGGTTGAGTCCCAGTATGCTCGCGCCAGAGTTGTGTCGAATTTGAGCTTGGACCAGACTTCTTTATCCTCGACTTTGAAAAGCAGTATGCCATCGCGGAACTCGCGCACAAGGCGCGCGAACTCCGGGTATTGGCGATCAAGGTCAGCGGTTAGACGCTCGACGATCAACGGATCGGTGATCTTGTTGAGCGCCGTTGTTATCCCCTGGCGATTGAGCGTGTACGGCTCGCGGCGCGCTTTGAGCGAATCAAGAAATGCTCCAACCGTCATGCCGCCGCTTGCACCGTATGAATAGAGCACTTCGGTTCGAAGGGTTGGGGTTACTTGACTATCCCACGCGCTGTCGCGAGTTGTGCGAGATGGGTTGAGAACTGTCAACAGCGATGCCAGCACAGTATCCCGCAGCATCCAGCCGGCGCGTTTCTTTTCGCTGTCGAGAAACGCACGCTTATCATCCTCGAAATTGTAACGGCGATAGAGCTTGCGTACAGTTTCGCGTTCCTCGACAGGATTGTACTGCTTAGTTGAATCGCGTCGAATAATGTGCACGCCGTACACAGTGCGTGCAATCCCGATCTGCCCATCCTTGAGTGCAAAGAGTACATCTTCGAACTGCGGCAAGAGTCGCCGATTGTCGTTTTCAAATCCAAGCGAGCGACAGTAGAAGCTTCCCCCGCCGAGCAGTCCACCGTTTGCTGCACTGGATTTATCGCTGGAATATCGGCGTGCTGCCTCAGCAAACGCCTCTATAGGTGCGCCGTTGCTCAATGCAGTCAACAAACTATCGGCACGACGTTCAACCGCAAGGGAATCAAATTCCTCCGTTGGGGTAAGCAGAATGTGTCTCACTCGAACGAGCTCGCGTGGTTGCTTATCGAGCAGCTTGGCGATGATGTACACAAATCGCGTGCGAATTGGATGCGGATATACTTCGCCTGGATTGAGCGCAAATACTGCGTCTTCCAACGGACGAACAACGCCCGACAGTGCTGTGATGTACGGCAACACACCGCCATTCCGTCCGGTTTCTTTGTCGTCGGATGAATCTTTGGCAACCTGCTCGAACGAAGCACCTTTTTGCACCAGTGCTAAGCATGCACGAGCTTTTGCATAGGCTGCCGACGTATCGGCATTATCACCCTGCGGAATTGCAATTACGATGACTGCAGGCTTGACCTCGAAGGCTCGTCGCTGCAAAGCAATCTCAACGTTCGGTTCAATGATGCGCTTTTCGTACAGGTACGTTTCAGCGACCAAGCGCCGATTCGTCGCAACTTCAGCAAGGATACTCGAATCTTTGTCATAGCCGCGACTCAGAGCATCGAGTACTTTGAGACGATAGTTTGTGTACAGCCGCAAAAACTCCATGACCGTATCGCGTGGCATACTGGCAAGCGATGTGGTGCGCCGATTGGAGTTTCGCAAGTACGTCGTCTCGATATCCTCGTATGTGACAATTTCGGGTCCGACGCGTGCGAGGATCGTCGTTGGCGCTGGACCTCGTTTCGATGATGCTGACGATGCTGCAGTTTTTTTTGACGGCTGTGCAATGGCAATGCTCAACCCAACCATCACTGTCAGAAGAAAAACCGCAAGAGTACGCATGGTGTGGTGCACGGGATGTGTGGAAATTCTCACCGAACAAGGCACAAAATTAGCGGCTCTGCCAGTTTATTACGGAATCAGCACGAAAAAACCTCATTGGCAATTCGGACAATATCTCCAGCGCCCATGGTGATGAGCACATCGCCTGGTTGAAGCACATCCTTGAGTACTGCACGCACCTGATCGAACGTCGGCGTATAATGTACACGAGTTAGCGGACGGTTCATTCGTTCCACGATCGTTTGTCCGCTGACTCCGTCGAGCGGTTTTTCACGAGCTGCATAGACATCGGTCACAAGTATGACGTCTGCTCGAAGGAGTTCATCGGCAAATGCATCGGCAAAGTCTCGCGTTCGTGTGTACGTGTGCGGTTGGAAAACTGCCACGAGGCGACGATTGGGAAATCGCTCGCGAGCAGTGCGCAGTGTGGCACGAACTTCTGTGGGATGATGGGCGTAGTCGTCAACCACCACAACACCATCCCGCTCGCCAAGAATCTGGAATCGGCGGATGACCCCACTGAATGCTGCCAACGCGTGTTCTATTGTAGCGTACGGTACCTCCAGCTCTAATCCAACGGCAATTGCAGCGAGTGCATTGAGGATGTTGTGAGCTCCCGGAATTTGAAGCGAGATTCGTCCCAACGTAGTCTCTTGCCATTGCACAGTAGCGGAAACACCACTATCGGTGTACTGAAGGTTTGTTGCCCGGAGCATGCAACTTTGCCCGAACCCATAGGTGATGATTCGGTGAGGTAATCGCCTGGCAAGACGCTGGCAGCCCGTATCATCGCCACAGACGATGAGCGCGCCAAGGAGTGACACCCGCTGAGCGAATTCATAAAAAGCATGCTCGACCGCATCAGCAGAGCCGTAGATGTCCAGATGCTCA
>JBBIUD010000129.1:0-5214 GCA_037440485.1 Chlorobiota bacterium | reverse complement strand
CGCCTGCTCAACCAACCGCACACCACGCAACACATCCCCACACACCGGACGACGTATAACCTGACCACCAACGACCTCAACCTCCATACACTCCCCTGCCGATACCTCCACCATCACCTCGCCCTGCGACTCCTGACTCATCACCCCCACAACTCCAATACGGTACAGCTCTACCGGCTCACTACTAAGCTCCTTGTCCCGGATTTCACCTCGGACAACCTGCCATTGACCGTCGGTCTCTCCACCCTCAACATCGCATATCCCGCTCGATACCTGAACCCGAATGCTTCCGCTCACCACCACTCGACGACTCGAACGTCCATACACCACTACCTCGCTCGGCTCCCCTGCTCCTACCTCCACCAGCGGCGGACTGACCCAAACCGCAACCCGCGCCAGCTCCTCAACTCGTACCTGAACCTCGACTCGTCCACGGCAGCCATGCGCATCCTCCATCACTCCGCGATACTGACGATCTCTATCGGCTCGTACACGATACCGACACTCCTGGCTCACCACCTGACCAGTGCTATCCTCCCACCAACACCGCACGCCACTGCCCTCCAACACCAGCTCTGCCTCCTCGCCCACACACACCGTCACATCCCGACTCCGTACCTCCACCGGCGGATACACACCCACCATCACCGTATCACTCCCAACACATGCACCGCGGCGCCCTACCACAACATACTCTCCACCGTGTTCTACCCGTACCCTCACTGCCGACCCTCGTCCAATCTCCACCCCATCGCGATACCACACATACTCCGCCACTGGGTCAGCTCCCTGCACGCCAAGCACAACCTCCGCTCCACTGCACACCCACCGTTCCTCGCCTGCATCCACACGCAATTGACTGCCAACCGTCACCTGCACCGTGTCCCGTCCACTGCATCCCGTCGCCGTCCGTCCCTCCACAACATACCACGTGCTCTCGTCAGCTATTACCACTAACCGACTCCCTCGTCCAACCTCACGACTACCGCTGTCGTACCAACGATACTCCGCTCCGGCCACCGTGTCCCGTACCTGCAGCACCACCGTCTGCCCCTGACATGCCTGAACATCCACTCCCTCCACAACTATCGCTTCGCTGACACGCAACCGAACATACCCGCTATCGCTGCACCACCGACGTCCCTGTACCTCCACTCGATACTCCGTGTCCTCAACCGCTGTCACAATCAACTCCCGCTCCTGACTAACCACCTGCCCACGGCTATCACGCCACACGTACACTCTCCCCTCTCCGCCCGTCAGTACCACGCGGCTCCCTCGGCACACCACCGTATCCAACCGCACCGCGCGAGGCTGATCGAAGACCACCTCTACCGTATCGCGTCCCATACAACCGCCACCGTCCCACACCACCACCTCGTACCGCTCTCCACCAACTACCGACACACTCGCACCTGTACCAATCACCGTATCGCTCCCGACAACACGCCACTGGTAGCGCACTCCTCCCCGAACCTGTAGCATCCCAATCTCTCCTGCACACAGCACCGTATCCCCACTTACCTCCACCACCGGCGTTTCCCGCACGACTACCGCCGCTTCTGCCGTATCGCAGCCATTCCCATTGCAGGCTATCAAAAGCGTCCGATACCGTCCCGCCTGCCGGTAACACACCGGCGGTGGCTCTGCTCCCGTGTACGCTGCCGGCTCTCCACCTTCAAACTGCCACCGGTACTCGGTCGGTGTAAAACGTACCTGCGTCGGTCGCCACTGGTAACACTCACCAGCACATACCTGGACCGGCGATAGTTCCACCTGCGGCAATGCACACGTCGCCACACTCTCCGGATACCCCGGCGCAAATACGCTGGCGATGTAGTTGTTGGGAGTAAGGATGGCACTAATGCTGTAGGCAAATTGCATATACAAATAAGACTTTCCATTCATGTCCACATCATCCCAGATCGGTCTCATTACTGGCCAGAACGACCAGATTCGCCAGTCGAAGAATAGATGCCAATACCAACCACCCGCACCTGTAAACCACCAATCCCATGACCAATAATGATTGCAAATAGTGCGACCGAGGTAGAGTAGGTGTTTATTTAAGTCACACTTGTATTCTGCAGCAAGCGTATCAACGACTGGTTTAGCTGATGATGGTTCTTGAACGACACCGATTCGATAAATATACATTCCACGACTACTATCGGCATTTCGGAATATGCTGCCAGGGCGAGCAAGTGTATTATCAAAGTATATTCTTCCATCTCGACCAAGCTCGAAGAATAAATAATGATTACGCAGTTGCGCAATACTAGTATACCCCAATTCATCCTGTATTGGCATAGCGTCCAGTGATTTTGTCATGCTGCGTATGAGTAATGTCTGCATTGTTCGACTCTCCCACACGAGCTCCGACTGTCCAAGGTCCGGCAGACTATATCGTCGAATCCATAACCATTCTTTAACCTGCACGCTATCTATGTCTTGATTTACCATCAGAAACATTCCGCGATAAAGAGATAGCGTATCTACCGATAATCCTAAAACATAAAGGTATCGTGATTCTGGATCAAATGTGCTTACTAGCCCGGCGCTTATTCTATCACCATTCAGCGATATGTATTCTGGAATGGACTGCCCCAGTCGCACAGTTCCGGTTGCGTTATCAAACTCGTACACCACTGGCCAGGGTGCACGGGAAATAATGACGTACTTGCCATTAGGCGAGATCTTCAGTCCCGCATGTCCCACATTGCTATGCATTACAGCTTGGACTTCGAAGTCCGTGCTTACATACGTAGTATCCTTTAGAAACTTTTTACCGTACATCCAATCCAGCTTACTGGCATACCATGGATATAACACCCAAAATACATACATTGGCTGTCTCGGAGATATTGTGAACGGAATATCAGATACAACAGGTTGGCGGTCTATACCATGACGCCCAACATGGAAAGCATAAAACCGTATTCCACGTATCCCTTCTCGCCAGTTGCCTACAGACACATATGTTAGTATCCAGTATCCGTCACCTCGACAATCTATTGTGGCTGCGACACCACATATACTGTTGTTTCCTATACTGTTGTTTTGTAGTAAAGGCTCTCGCAGAGTTATAAATTCAATATCGTTATCATCCAACCGGTTCCGGTAAAAATTACCAAGGCGAATATGGCTATATGCAACATTCCCCAAACCACATGTTACTATATAGTAGCTCGATGAATCAGTAACATCGGGCACTACACATACATCTGGAGAATCCCACGCCCACTCCCCATAATATGTAGTGTCCATCAGCATATACCTACGTTGGGTTGTATCATCGAGGAAAGCTTCTACTCCCAGTCCAATTACTCGCAGCGTTCTACCAGTGTATGTTTGTAGATAGACATGAGGCTCTGAGAGCAAATTAGGCTGACAAGGAAACCATCCAACATGGAATAATAAATTACCAGTTTTAGGATCTGATACTGTCACCTTCCGACCAGCTGTTTTGAATATATACGATGGATCTTCCCAGAATCCTTCTCCTCGTCCACTGCTAAAGTCTATCCCACACCGCGGAAATGCCGAACTTAACAACCATGTATTAGTCTCCATTGCATTCCGCTGCGCATAGGTGGGCAACGTTGCAATAATCACAGTAACAACAATCAACCATTTCTTCATAGCTGTATCCTCACAGTGCAACTGACATAGAACTCACCAAGTAATAGAGTGGAGAGGAGGTTATGGTATTCCCCCTCTCCACCAACTCGCTATGCCTACGGCGGACAGCACATGTGAATCGTGCAGTCCCAGTTCGGATCCGGTATGCCACAGTGTGGTTCTACCTCTGGCTCAAGCTTGCGACAGTCTGGCAGTCCGCCTTCCTTGTAACGAAAGCAGCAATACTGCTGCGTTTCACACGGTACAAGCCACACTTCGGGAAGAGTCCATCCTGTCGGGAACGGTGGCAGGTCTGGCGGAGGCGTTGTCGTCTCACGCCAACAGCTTGGATGCCGAAACGAGTACTGCTCCACTGCCGTTCCTCCAAAGGGCTGGCAGTCGCTTCCTCGTAGCCCGCGTCGAACAATCTCTTGCCTGATTGCATCCATTGCCCGCTTCCTATCATTGCATGGCGCACAGATTGGCCAAAACCAATCAATCTCGATTTGACAGCCATTGCATCCATCCAGCGGTCCAGAGCATCGGCGAATGCGATACCGCACATCTCCGGCGCAATTGAGTAAAGGATATTCCGGTGGTGTCAGAACCACAAACATGTACCGCACTTCCCACGGACCACAGTTGCAGTCGGTTGGTGGGCAACAGTCAACCCGTCTGTCGAATGAATCACACGGAAACTGTGCCCACGCATGCAATCCCGCAAGGAGCATCAGCATCGTAATCATGGCTTTCATGGCTATTCCTCCTTCACCGTGCCACCTGGACAAGAATGCCTTCCCGCTGAAAGCCCTCACCCGAGATTGCCACGATGTAGCTCCCGGGCGATACCGACGACAGGTCCAGCTCTACCCGATGCTCTCCTGCCGGATACCTCGTTCGCATCACACGCCCTGCAACACGTCCGCTCATGTCATGAATAACAATCTCGGCGTCTGCTGATGTTGTCAATCGAAAACGAACTTCCGCTCGCTCGTGTGCCGGGTTTGGAACCACCGCTAACAGAACTGTACCTCCAGACGGTCGCGATACTCCTGCCTGCGATGCAACCATCACACGAGTCCATGTTCGACTCCGATCAAAACTCACGTACGCATTGCCATCGCGGCTGCCTACCCACAGCACCGAACCATTCCGACAGGCGCCGGCTAAGCGTCCCATCGCTCCATCTGCCAGCACGCCTGCAGCGCTGACCATCATGACCAACACAAATCCTGCTAGTGTCTTCATCGCCTCACCCTCCCTATGGACACACATTCGTACATGATGGCGGACACTGCACCGGTGTCACTGTATTCTGCCGCGGTCCCGGATTGCCCCGCGTGCCTTCGATGTAGCAACAGTATTCATCACCGCAGCCAACAATGCACCCAGTAGCCCCATCCACTACCCAGCAACTCGGGTGAATCACTCGCAACTCTGCGTACGTGTTGAACCAGCCAAATGGGTCATAGCTGAACAACGTCATGCGAATTGCTCCGATGAGTTCCTCCAACGTAAACGACGGATTGGTCACACAATCGGTACTACCGGCACACCCAGGTACTGGGCGATGGCATATCCGATTGAAGTAAT
>JBBIUD010000128.1:0-5237 GCA_037440485.1 Chlorobiota bacterium | reverse complement strand
TGCCTGATTGAGACATTGGGGCGAAATGCGCGGACTTACATCGAGCAGCACCACGATGCAAAACGCGTCGGTGAAGAGCTTGTTGCATTTCTCAGGTGCATTGCTGCTGATTCTGCTCCCGTTGCTTAGGTGGGCAGGGAACGCTCCCATAGCTACAGAAAACACAGCAGTCGCCGGGCTTGGGTCGGTATGTTGCGTGGCACTTTGGGCACTCCTCGAAATACACACACCGATCATCCGGCATCGGACGCTCGTACTGTTGTCCACATACCGGACATGTCAGTGTTGAATGGTAAATGACTTCCATAGCAGAGACAGAAGTGGTTACTTCCCAATGCAAAACTGCGAAAAAATGCGGTCAAGAAGATCGTTTGTCCAGCGCTCACCTATCAATGTGCTCAATTCCTCGGCGGCATTTCGGAGATCGAGAGCGATGCATTCACCAGGAAGCGAGTCGTTCAATGCGGTGAGTGCTGATCCAAGATACCCTTCGATACGCCGCAGAGATTCAACGTGACGCTCGTTGATCAAAGCGATGTCAAGCTCTGCTGTGCTCTCGGTGACGACACGGTCAAGCCACGAAAGGAGCACTTCAATTCCCTCTCCTGTTCGTGCCGAAACAACGATTTCGTCTTCACTGCGGAGCGGTGGTCGTGCCCCGATACAGTCGGACTTATTTTGCACCAGCACGATCCGGTGACGTGGAAATTCTGCCCGCAGCGATGCAACAATGTCGTCCGAATGCGATTGCCCTTCGGTAAGGTCATTGACAACGACCAGCACGTCGCACTGCTCGATGACTGAGCGCGCCAGTGCAATGCCTGCTACTTCGATGGCATCGCTGCTTTCTCGAAATCCAGCCGTATCGTAAAGTCGCAGTACGGTCTGACCGACAGGCAAGACCTCCTCGATGTAGTCCCGCGTTGTGCCAGGCACAGGGGAAACGATGGCGCGCTGCCGTCCGAGCAACGCATTGAACAGCGAACTTTTGCCAGCGTTGGGGTAGCCGATAATTCCAACGCGCATCCCGTGCCGGAGCATTTGGGCGCCAGCATACGAACGAATAAAACGCCTGCACTCGGCACCAATAGCCTCAAGTCGTCGAGCAAGCTCGGATCGGTCGGCAAATTCAATGTCTTCGTGGGCAAAGTCTAACTCAAGTTCGACGAGCGAGGCAACCTGCTGCAGCTCATCGCGAATACGCCGTGCCCAGGTAGTGAATGAACCACCGAGCTGTTTTAGTGCAAGTTCTTGTGTGGCAATGGTTTGCGAGTGTATTATTTCGGCAATTGATTCGACTTGCAGCAGGTCCATTTTTCCGTTGAGAAATGCCCGTCGTGTAAATTCTCCCGGCTCAGCCAGACGAGCACCCCGGGCAAGCAACGATTCGATGATGAGACGGTACATCGTGTATCCTCCATGGCAGGTGATTTCAACGACGTCCTCGCCTGTATAGCTTCGCGGAGCGCGGAAGATGCTCACAGTGACATAATCAGCAATGCTTCCATCGGGGCGGAGAAACTGCCCGTAGTGAATGGTGTGGGTTGGAGCATCCGATAAGGAGCGTTTGCCGCGGAAACATTCATCGGCGATCGCGATTGCCAATGGACCCGACAGCCGCACTACTGCCAGACCTGCAACTCCAGGCGGCGTCGAGAGTGCACAGATCGTATCGCTTGCAGAAGACAGCATATTGATGGCAGTGTACGAATTTCGCGGAATGCAAAAGACGCATGGTGAACAGTTTTGGCGTAATCTGGGTCAGGTTCAGCTTGCTGTGGAGCACTGGCAGGAGCTGGATTCAACCAATGACCGGGCCCGTGCACTCTGCCAGGAATTATCGCAGCCCGTGTTGGTAACGGCAGCGCATCAACGCGCCGGACGCGGACGGCATGGACGCTCATGGCACGATCTGCCGGGTTCGGCACTGTTGATGACACTCGGTCTGCCGATGCACTGGAATCAAGCACAGATGCCAACTCTCTCGCTCCTGGCAGCGGCAGCGTTGGGTGTGTTCGAGGAGCTGGCGCGTATTGTCCCTGCCGAGTACTTGCGGATCAAGTATCCGAACGATGTCTGGCTCAAACCGCCGCATGCTCCCGCCGGTAAACTCTGCGGCATGCTCGTCGAAGCGGACTACATCGGGGCACAGCGGAGCACATCCCTTGTCGGTATCGGCATCAACCTCACCAGCGTCCCTATGCTCGGCGATGTTCCCTACCCTATTCGCTGCCTTGCTGATGCAGCACCAGCAGCGTTACCCGACGCCATCGAGCTTGCTGAGCAAATTGCCGAGCGTATCGTGTCGCTGCTTGTGCATCACGATCACCAAGCGCTTGTTGAACGCTGGCAGGAGCAATTGCAGATGCTCGGTCGGCGAGTTCTGATTCGACCGCACCGAGTACCAGTTCGCATTACTGCCTACGCTGCCGATGGCAGTCTGTGTGCTGAGCGCTGCGACACCGGCGAGCTGCTCACCGTGCGCGATGCCGATAGTCTCCTCTACGATCCATTCGAACGATGAATGCCGCCATTGACCTTGGCAATAGCCGGTTGAAAATCTTGCGCCAGGATGGACGCTTTGCTGCCTGGTCGCTTGAGGCACTCGACTGGGACGCCATCGAACCATTTCTGGCACCGGTCAGACGTGCGATCGTGTGCTCGGTCAATCCGGCTGTGGAGCCGATCCTCTGGGAGCACATAACGGGCGATCGCGAGCTGGTCTCCGCTCGCCACGTGCTTGCAGAGCGTCGGCTGCCGTTTCGGATCAGCGCCGAGGGAATCGGTACCGATCGCGTGTTGGCAGTGCTCGGGGCACTGCGTCGCAGCAAGCCGCCGTTGGTGGTTATTGACCTAGGAACAGCAATGACGGCAACGATTCTGACCGATCGCTGGGAAATTATCGGCGGTTACATCGCGCCGGGGATAGCTCTGCAGCGCCGCATACTCCAGCAGGCGTTGCCTCACCTTGCGTTGCCAGATGAGTTTAGCGAGTGCAGCGTCGAACCGGGCAATAACACACACACTGCCATAAGCGCTGGCGTATGCTTGCTGGCAATAGCATTTGTTGAAGCAGTCGAACGACACGTGCAGCAGAATAGCCACACGGCGAATCTTTCCGTGCTGGTCACCGGCGGCGGAACAGCACGACTCGGCGAGATGCTCCACCGCATAAACCCTGCCCGAACTGTTGCGCCCATGCTCGTCGTCGAAGGTGGTCTTTCACTTCTGGAGGCACAATGATAGCACTCTGCATCCACGGTGGTGCCGGCGATCGGCAACCCTCTGCCGATGATACGGCTCTAGAGTCAGCGCTCAGCTCAGCGCTCGATGCCGGCTGGGCTGTATTGGAAACAGGTGGCTCAGCGCTCGACGCAGTCCAGGTAGCGATCGGTGTGCTCGAGGATGAACCGCTGTTCAATGCCGGTCGCGGTGCTGCACTGGCGCTCGATGGTTCGGTCGAACTCGACGCGGCACTGATGGATGGAGCGACCCAGCGGGTCGGTGCGGTCATCGGAGTTCGGCGCGTGCGCTACCCAATCGCAGCGGCACGCGCAGTGCTCGAGCACACCGAGCACGTCATCATGTCGGGCACCGGCGCCGAAGTCTTTGCACTAGCGCATGGCTGCGATGCTGTCGAACCCGAATTTTTTGTGACCGACCGTGCCCAGAAGGCGCTCGAGCGGTATCGCGCGCACACCTCGCGCACCGAGCTTGGAACAGTTGGAGCGGTTGCTCTCGACGCTAATGGCAACCTTGCAGCGGGAAATTCAACCGGCGGAGTGACCGGAAAACGCCCTGGTCGTGTCGGTGATACGCCCATAATCGGTGCTGGAACCTACGCCAATGAACGCGTCGCAATTGCCTGTACGGGCTATGGCGAATACTTCATCCGTGTCGGAGCTGCACTGCGGCTTGCGATGCTGGTCGAGCTAACAGGCTGTCGTCTTGACGACGCGGCACGCGATGTGCTCGAGCGAGTTACATCGCTGGGCGGCCGGGGCGGACTCATTGCGCTCGATGCCGATGGACATTTGGCGATGCCTTTTACCACCACCAGCATGGCACGCGCCTGGCGGCGCAGCGATGGCAGTAGCGGCGTGGCGATTTTTTAGTGGGCTACCCTACCACGCACTTTCCTTCGTCATGGTTCGGGCTTACTCTAAAACCGAACGCTGAACTTCCCGTTGGTGACCGTTCGGGTGAGCTTTTGATCGCTTGTGTATGCGGTAAAACTGAACGTTCCCTCAGCGCGATCGGAGCTAAGCGTTGAAAACGTGATCGTACCAGAGCCGATGACGCCGCTCGCTGTAAAGAGGGTGCCATTGTCCATAAGGGTCGCAACGTGTGGCGAACCAGCACCGATGGTGACTGTTCCCGTACTACTAACGCCGACGGTGCGAAGCTGAATCTGTGTTGTGGAGGTTGCGTCCATTCCCGCGATAGCAATGACACCGTTGCTGACGGTGGCTTGGACCGTCGCGGCAGTCCATGCGGTGCCATTTACCACCGCGCTCATTGAATTCGAACTGCTGTTTGATGAATTTGATGTGCAGGAAAAAAACAATGCTGCCAATGCACACGCGACACAAACCCACAACCGATACGAGGTAGCCATGGCATTTCCACACGTGATGGAGACAATAGCGCTGAGCGAAACGCGGCGCAATATACGCATCGTGTGTATAGCCGATCGAATTACCAATTTCTCCGCCCTGTTGCCCCGAACCCCACGTACCGCCCCGTCACCTTGAAATTGGTTCATGGTCTCATCCCTCCCGCACCCTGTCCACCCTGAACTCGTTTCAGGGTCTTTGCCTTCAGTTGTCACCCTGAACTTGTTTCAGGGTCTCAGAGATGCTGAACCACGTTCAGCATGACACTCGCAATGGTAGTCAGATGCTGAATCGAGTTCAGCATGACTGCTCAGTGGCAGCCAGATGCCGAAACAAGTTCGGCATGACATGGAAAGACGCAGGCACTCACGTGCAGACGCTTTCTGCCCGTCACCCTGAACTTGTTTCAGGGTCTGGTCCCGAGATGCTGAATCGAGTTCAGCATGACACTCGCAGTGGTTGTCAGATGCTGAAACACGTTCAGCATGACGGTTGAAGGTCGTGAGTAGAAAATGGGCATTGGAACAAAGCCTGATGGCAGCCGGCGGTCTGCATAGAAGAACCGGTCCACTGTGGTGTATTTTGCCGTCCATGCGAATGTTGATTGACCGGATAACCAAT
>JBBIUD010000127.1:0-5278 GCA_037440485.1 Chlorobiota bacterium | reverse complement strand
CCCGGCACGTCACAACCAGCGTCCGTGAACTGGAGGGCTGTTTGATTAGCTTCATCGCCAAAGTCTCGCTCGACGGGCGATTGCCAACGGTTGAACTGGCCAAGGAAGTTCTGCGCGGTCTGCTGGGTCCGCTCGATTCGCTGGCCGTAACGATGGACGACATCAAGAGCGCCGTTGCTGCATACTTCAACATCAGCGTCGAACTTCTTGAAAGCAAGACACGCAAGCACGAGGTTGTTCTCCCGCGACAAGTGGCGATGTATTTGGCAAAGCAACTGACGACTCTTTCACTCAAGTCCATCGGCCTTCATTTTGGCGGACGAGACCATACGACCGTGCTCCACTCCATTCAAATGGTTGAAGGGTACCTGGCAACCGATCCAATGGTAGCTCAAGCAGTCGAGCAGCTCAAGCGGAAATTGAAGGCATAAAAATTAGCACGATTTTTGCATCTGATTGAACAAGGCATCCGAGCGTTGTATTTTCGCTCAGGAATTGGTGTGTGGGTCGGGTATTTTTGATACGGCTACGCAGAGAGCGATTTGATCTTTGCTGCTGATACATAAACGCACCTGCTGCCCGATTGGCGATGCCTGTAGGCAGCACAAGTGCGAAAAAGCATTATCCACAATCCCGGAGTCGGTATGATAAGGTTGTGTCTATTTCTGCTCGTGGGGATGATGACAATGGTTGCAACAGCGCAGATTGTTCAGCGCAGCGTTGTTGCCAGTGGTGCTATCCGATCCAGCTGTGGTAGCATTAGGGCTGAAGGAACGATCGGACAGCCGATTGTCGGCATGGGGATGAGCAGAGGGCATTTTGTTGGTCATGGTTTCTGGCAAACAGCATCGCAGAGCATCAGCGGCATTGAGCGTAGCCTTCCTTTTCCTGCTCGAATCACTCCACAGCCAGCATCTACCGTTGCGTCCATTGAAGCTGGGTGCAGCGGCGATCTTACGGCAACAGTGCTAACCGTACAAGGACAGCAAGTTGCAGCGCTGGCGTTTGTCATGGAGGGAGCAGTGCAGCGTGCACAGCTTGCTTGTGGTGATCTTGCTAGCGGACTCTATCTGGTTCGATTGCGCTGCGGTAGCCAGCAGCTCTTCCTTCCCTTGATGATTGCAAAGTAACCCGTCACTAGAGACATGATGTTTCACATTGTTTGGAGCCTACCATGCGACGATTGGTATTGATTGGTGCACTACTGCTTTCGAGCAGCTTTGTTGTCTTTGCTCAAATTCCGCGCGTGCTTTCCTACCAGGGCATTTTGACCGATTCGGAGGGTCGAATCCTTCCGGATGGGGAATACACGCTTACGGTGCGGCTCTACGATCGGCTGGATGCAACCGAACCGATTTTTGTCGAAGAACACCGCACTGTCGCCGTGCGCGGCGTGGTCAATGTTCTGATCGGGACGGTCGAGCCGCTTCCGTGGAAATTGTCGTTCGACCGGGTGTACTACGTCGGTCTAAGCGTCAACGGATCGGATGAATTACAACCGCGGACGATGCTGACGGCGGTGCCGTATGCCCTCCGAGCCGAAAGCGCAGCCACTGCAGATGTGGCGCGCAGCCTTGCACCGGAGGCACTCAAAGGGGTCACTGTGCAGACCACTCCAAGCGGTCCAGCCGGCGGCGACCTAATGGGTACCTATCCGAACCCATACATTGGCAATAGCAAGGTGACAACTCTCAAGATTGCTTCGAATGCTGTGACAACCGATAAGCTTGCACCCGGAGCGGTGACCGCACCGAAGCTCAATCAAATGGGAGCAACAACGGGTGAATACCTTCGCTGGAATGGATCGCAGTGGGATCCATCACCAGTGAGTACTGATGCCTGGGCACTGTCGGGGAATGCTGCCACCAGCAGTAATGTGCTGGGGACAACCAACGCGCAGCCACTGCGAGTGATTACCAACAATACCGAACGACTGCGGATAGATGCCAGCGGAAATGTTGGGATTGGAACGACCAGCCCGACAAACCGGCTTCATGTCGTGGGAACCAGCAACCCTGTACGCATTGAAGGCTTGGGTACCGATAACACACTCGACAATATCGTCGTCGTTGATGCTAACGGGGTCATGAAAATTCGGACCGCAACCAGCCTGTCTGGTTCGCTGGGGTGGAGCCTGACGGGCAACAGTGGAACAAACCCAACGAACAATTTCCTGGGCACGACCGATGCGGTTGACCTTGCCCTTCGCACCAACAACACCGAGCGCATGCGCGTAACCAGCAGCGGTAACGTTGGTATCGGGACGGCGTCACCTTCGGCACTGTTGGACGTCAATGGTGCGGCGAATGTCAGCGGGAATCTGACAGTGAGCGGGAGCGGTACGATCGGCAGCGGCTTGACCGTTACCAGTGGTGGAGCGACAATCACCGGGAATGTGTCTGTGACAGGTAATACGAGCACGACGGGGGATTTGTCGGTTGGTGGGAATACAACGCTTGGGGATGCAAGTAGCGATGTAGTGACGGTCAATGCACAGATTGCTTCATCGCTGATTCCCACGGTAACGAATACATACGACCTCGGCACAAGCAGTCTTCGTTGGCGTGATGCCTGGTTCAGCGGAACGGTGACGGCCACCGGTCTGACTCTCGATGGATTTACGCCTGGATCTGTTTTGTTTGTTGGAACGGGAGGCGCATTGAGCCAGAACAATGCGTACTTTTTCTGGGATAATGCCAATGCACGTCTAGGTGTTGGTACAACGTCACCGACGACAGCACTGCAGGTTGCCGATGATAACTCGATCACCGGTGGTGGGCAACTGACAGTTTCTGGTCGGACAAATCAGAACAAACAGACGGTGATTGGTTTCAACGTTGCGGGAGACTATGGACAGATTCAGGCCGTCGAACAGGGTGTAGCTGTACGTCCACTCGTGCTTAATCCGGCTGGAGGCAATGTTGGCATTGGGACGACCAGTCCGAGTGCGCTGTTGCACGTAGCAGGGAGCACATTGGTTGGCGGTGATTTGACAGTCAATGGCAACACACAGCTTGGCGATGCGACCAGCGACAACGTGACATTTACCGCGCGGGTCAGTTCGGATATTCATCCTGCGACCGATGCGACGTATGATCTTGGCAGCAGCTCGTTGCGGTGGAAGGATGGATGGTTTAGTGGGACGGTGACCTCGCAGAATGCCACGGTGACGAGCCTGACGCCTGGGTCGGTGGTGTTTGCCGGCACTGGTGGGGCACTCAGCCAGAACAACGCGAACTTTTTCTGGGACAACACGAACAATCGCCTCGGGATCGGGACGGCATCCCCACTGTATCGTTTGCATGTCCATGCTCCTACTTACAATGCAATCAACGTCACAAGCAACGATAATACCGGTGCTGGAGTTCGCTTTGATGCCAGTGCTAACAGTGGTATGACCTTCACCATTCTATCGACAGGAACACTGGCCGGAGCAGGAACAAACAAACTTGGATTTTACAATGAGACAGGTGGCAGCTATATCGCGGTCATGGATGGCACCAATAACCATTTTGGGATTGGGACGATCAGTCCGGGTGAGCGCTTGCACGTCTATGGTGGTGCAATAGCTGTCGAAAACAGTGGAACACCACCCGGTGCAGGATATGGTTTAGAACTTGGTAGTGTGAGTGGCGGCTATCGCTGGATTCAGAGTTACGAGAGTCAGCCACTGGTGATCAATCCACTTGGCAATAGTGTTGGCATTGGGACGACCAGTCCGAGTGCGCTGTTGCACGTAGCGGGGAACACATTGGTTGGCGGTGATTTGACAGTCAATGGCAACACACAACTTGGCGATGCGACCAGTGACAACGTGACGTTTACCGCGCGAGTCAATTCGGATATTCATCCTGCGACCGATGCGACGTATGATCTTGGCAGCAGCTCGTTGCGGTGGAAGGATGGATGGTTTAGCGGGACGGTGACCTCGCAGAATGCGACGGTGACGAGCCTGACGCCTGGGTCGGTAGTGTTTGCTGGCAGCGGTGGGGCGCTCAGCCAGAACAACGCGAACTTTTTCTGGGATATTACTAACAGCCAACTCGGTTTAGGAACAAATACCCCAGGTGCTCGGCTCGATGTCCGTCCGACAAATTCTCAAATCGGCATACTCATCCGTGCAGCATCGTCACCGGCAAATAATCTTCTTCGTATTGAAGATGATGCTGCACAGTACCGCTGGCGTGTTGACCAAAATTTTGACATGTATGTGACCAATGCGTCGGGCACTGACATTGGTGTATGGCAGAATAGCGGTAACGTTGGAATCGGGACTGCGGCACCTGCGACGCGTCTGCACTTGCACAATGCGGCAAGCACCAATGTGACACAACGTTTCACGAATACTACTGTCACAACTGGTTTCGATATTGGCATTACATCAGGCGGCACTGCTGAACTTCGACACCAAAATGATTTCCCCATCGAGGTGTACGTCAATAACACCCGTGCACTGCGCATTGAACCAACAAGCAGTACAACAAATCAAGTTCCGAATATCATTGGAGGTGACGTTAGTAACAGCGTAGGATCTGGTTATGAAGGTTCCTTTATTGGGGGTGGAAGTGGGCATTCTATTAATGCCAACAACGCTGTCATCGTTGGCGGTCTCAATCATACAGTTTATGCTCCTCAAGCTGCTATCGTGGCGGGTACAGCAAATACTATCCAAAGTGAAAGTGCATTCATCGGAGCTGGGACAGAAAATAATATCAATAATACTGCTGATTTTTCCGCAATTGTCGCAGGGAGTGAAAACGGAGTATCTGGCAATTATGCATTCGTCGGTGCAGGTACTCTAAACTCTGCATCCGGTGCCTACGCAGGTGTCTTAGCTGGTGCCGAAAACGGAGCAAGTGGGGATGCTTCAATGGCAATCGGGATGGGCTTAAGTGCAAATTCCTACCGGGAAGTTGTTGTGGGGTCGTTCAATACCAACTACTCCGCCTCGAGCGAAACAACCTGGGATCCCTCTGACCGACTCTTTGTTGTCGGCAATGGACAGGATAACACGACGCGGTCGGATGCGCTCATCATCTGGAAAAATGGGAATGCACAGTTTTTTGGCAGTGTAACGCTTGGCGATGCCACCAGCGACAACGTGACGTTTACCGCGCGAGTCAATTCGAATATTCATCCGGCAACCGATGCGACGTACGACCTGGGCAGCAACACGCTGCGGTGGAAAGACGGCTGGTTTAGCGGGACGGTGACCTCGCAGAATGCGACGGTGACGAGCCTGACGCCTGGGTCGGTGGTGTTTGCCGGCAGCGGTGGG
>JBBIUD010000126.1:0-5288 GCA_037440485.1 Chlorobiota bacterium | reverse complement strand
CAACGCTGGCAGCCGGTGAGTACCAGCTCCTTATTTCCGCCAGCGGCGCTCCATTGGATGCGATTGTTCGCGAGCTGATCGCCCAGACGTATGCGCTCACCGGTAACGACCGCACCGCTGCTGCGCGGCTACTTGCGATCTCCCAACAGCGCTTGGCGCAGCTCAGCAAAGAGTACGGACTCGATAGCGTCCCCGACAAGCCCAAGACTACAGCTCGTGCGCAAACGAAAGTCGCGAAAAAATCAACCGCAAAGCGGTGAGACCCTGAAACAAGTTCAGGGTGACAGGAGCAAAGCATGGTGGCGGTAGTACAGCGTGCACATGTCCGCTGAGTGTCATGCTGAACTTGGTTCAGCATCTCGAAAGACCCTGAAACGAGTTCAGGGTGACAGGCGAGGAGCGGGAAAGACCCTCAAATAAGTTCAGGGTGACGGGCGGGAAGAGTCCACAATGACAAGGCAGGTGAGATCGAGATAGCCTCTCACCATAGACCACTATCGGTTGCTCTTTTTCTGTGCAGTGCCTTGCAGAAGGCTGCGTGGGTTTTGCCTCCGCCTATCGCACAACCACAAGCCGATCGGTGGCAGCAACGTGTCCCTCGTATCGAAGGACGATCGTGTACACACCCGCAGGTAGGTGACCACATTCGATCAGGACCGTTTCATCGGTGTCGCCGATGGTCTGTGTTGCTGCTGCCACTGTACGCCCCAGCGCATCGAGAATGGAAATGGTTGCAACGCCGTGTTGCTGTGCGAGTTGAGTATTGCTGAAAATGCGGAGAGCAACGCGCTCGCGTGTGGGATTGGGTGCGACCAGGAGCGCCATGTTGCCAGGTGCATCCCGGTCCGTGCTGCTGAGCGGATTCGATGGCGTATCGAAGCTTGCAATCTTGTAAATGTTGCCGGCAAGATCTGTCACCCAATAGTTGCCGTCGCGCGGGTCAATTTCGACTCCCCGCGCGTTGATCGTTCCACCACTTGCGTTGACCATTTCCATACGGTCAACTTCTCTGCCCAAATCCTCAGGACGCAGGCGGACCAGGTAGGCTGCCTGAAGACCACCCCCACCAGCACTAAATTGCGTGCCGACCTGATAGAGGTATTGCCCGCCATCGTAGGCTATGCAGCGCGGTCCGTAAAACTCCCGGAATGGATTGCTCAGAGTCTGTTCTACTTGGAACGTCTCCGGATCGCAAACCAGAATGCGCTGGGCGCCGTCCCGTTCGTTCAAAATGAGCTTGCCATTGACCAGCTCAATCCCGATTCCGTATGAGGTTGCAGGGCTGGTCGCTCGCCGCAGTAGTGTGCCGTTGGTATCGAGCACAAGAATTCGGGCGGCAGCGTTATTTGCTGTGCCGAGCAGCCGGTGTACGTAGAGTATGCCGCGCTGGCGGTCAATGGTCAAGTCGGTGCAATTGACGGTATCGCCGGCGGGTAGCTTGAGAGCTTTTTCAACCTGCAGCGTTGTCGCATTGAGCTTGTACAGGTACGGCGTATAGAAGCTTGTCGTCCAGAGTCCACCCTTGCCATCGTAGGCAATTCCATAGGCAACGTGCGGAATCGAAACGGTCTGTTGCACCGAGCCACGCTGAAATTCAAGAATGGTAAATGGATTGGAAACAACCGACACCAACGGATTGCCAAGCTCGGTGACGCGAATTCGGACGCGCTCGGACGGACGGTTTTCGACAGTCCAGCGCAGCGCGCCACCAACAGCATTCGGCGCCAGGACAGTCCAGTACTCACCGTCGGTGTAGGTAATCTCAACTTTGACCGGCTCCTGAAAACCATGCCAGGAAAAGACCATTGCACTGGTTGCGACAACAATTTCACCCCCAAGCGGTGAGGTAATTTCTGGCTCGGTGATCGTCTCGGACGGAATAGAACATTCCCACATCGAGCGACCGTGCGTGGCGACGCGCACGACGTTTCGCTCCGGAAAAATTTGCAGATCGAGTACTGGCGAGCGCGGCAATCCTCGTCCCAAGGGCGTCCACGATTGACCACCATTGAACGTAATGAATACGCCCGCATCGGTTCCGGCGATCCGGCAGCGTTGTGCTGATATCCTGCCAGCTTCTGCCTCGATCGGTTGTCTTGTAAACATGCCCTGTACCATAGCCGGAATAGCAAATCCAAGCTGTGTTCGGATCGCGCGCGGAGCAGACAATATCCCGCACAAAGCGAAGCGGCAGTCCATTGAGCGAGACATCAGTCCACTCGCTACCGCCATTGTCGGTGCGAAAGACACGCCCATTTTCCAGCCCGACATAGATGAGCAGTTCATCCACCGGCGAGGGACCAATCGCACTAATCTTTGCTGATGGGTCGAACGCATCCGGTGAACCAAGCTCCCACCGTGTTCCATTGAGGTAGTTGCGATAGAGTTTGCTCCGACCGTGGTAGAGTGCACCGGTTGTGCGGTCGAGTACCAATGGCGAGGACCATGCGCCCTGATCGTTGGCATCAATGCCTGCGGTAAACGATCCAGCCTGTCCGGTGCTCAAGTTTCGCCACCACAGATTGCCGTAGTACGTCTCGCCGTAGATGATCGAGGGATTGACGAGATTGACGACAGTGTAGAACCCATCGCCACCCCATATGTACTGCCAGGCAGTTTGCTGCTGCACGCTCCCGAGTGTGCCGTTGTCTTGCGTGCCGCCGAACGTTTTGTTCTCCGCGCTGCGGTCAATGTCCATTGCATAGAACTGCGTCACCGCATAGCCATTGTTGATAGCTTGCCACTGACCAAATCCTCCACCGGTCGTGGTCCGGTACATACCCCCATCGTTGGCAAGGTAAATCTCATTCGGATCGAGCGGATTGAAGACACCCGCATGCTGATCAACATGGACGCTGCCACTGCCATAGCCGTCGGTGACATTGACCCACGAAGTGCCACCATTTGTTGTCCGCCAGAGGTCTATACCACCGGCGAAGGCAATATCAGGATTGGTCGGATGCACCATCACGAAATTGTCGTATGCGCCTTGCTCGTTGAAAAAGGTTGCATCGCCTTGATAGACCCGTTGCCAGCTATCGCCTCCGTTGGTGCTTTTGTAGATTGCGCCAATGTTATTGGTGGTGCTTTGCCCGGTAGGATCAGGACCCTCGATGAGCGCGTAGAGGACCGATGGATTCGACGGTGCACACTGGACCGAAACACGCCCGATTTGATCCGCCGGTGGCATACCGCTGGATGTGCGCGTGAAGGTAACGCCTCCATCGGAGGACCGCCATACACCATTTCCCCAGACGCCGATCCAGAGCACGTTTTCGTTGCGTGGGTCAATGGTGATGTCGCTGATTGCCATGCGATTGAGCCGCTGCCAGCGGGCACCCGCATCGGTTGACGTGTACAACCCTGGTGCAGAGCGAACCCCACCGGCATAGATACGCTGCGAGTTTTGCGGATGAACAATCACCTTTGAAAATGCTCCAACGGTCGAAAGCCCGATTCGCCGCCAGCTCCGCCCGCCATCGGTGGATTTATACATTCCCGTTCCCCAGGCATCCTGCATGTTTGAGGCGGGTGTCATTTCGCCTGTGCCCGCATAGAGAACAGTGGGATTGTTCGGATCAATGGCAAGTGCGCCCATGCTGAGCGATACGCCATCGTCGTAGAGTGGTTCCCAGCTTGCACCATGATTGGTTGTGCGCCAGATGCCGCCGCCAGCAGCACCGACATAGACTACACCCGATTGTGTGGGATGATGAACAACCGTCCGTGTGCGTCCGCCGATGTTATCGGGACCGATCAGTTTCCACTGCGGCTGCGAAGCGAGAACGGCAGCCGCACCTTTGCGCTGGGCAAGTCGCTCAGCCTGCGCGATTGCTCGCTCGTGCGCTCCTTCTGGAATACGTCCCAACGGATAGGCTCGCTGCTTCCAGTACTCAACCTCACGGGAAAAGGGATCTTCCGCGCCAAGACCCTCGCGCCACTGCCCTATTGCAGTTGTGCTCAGCAGAGTAAACGTTACCAGCATCCATCGCATCATCGTCGGTAGCACAAAGTATGGCACATCGTCGGTGGTGAAATTACAACACGCTGCCCTGTTACTTTTGCCAGTCAGCAAATAACCAGACCGACTCATTCGTTTTCAGCGCGCAACACAAATGGTCCGTTCAACTTTTTTCGATGTCCCGTGAGACTCCAAGAACAAGAACCCAAACAACCAGACCTTGCCCCCGAACTTGAGCGAAGCTTTGTCGGCAGCACCATTGCTCGAACCTTGCTCGAACAGCGCAAGGTCTTTCTCTGGGGACAAGTGGACGATGACTCAGCACGCGAGGTGATTGACCGCTTGTTTTATCTCGATGCCGTCGAACCAGGCAGAGAGATCACGCTTTACATCAACTCTCCGGGTGGCTACGTAACCGCCGGTATGGCGATCTACGACGCGATCAAAGCGCTTCGTTCTCCCGTTTCGACTGTCTGCATGGGGCTTGCTGCCTCGATGGGTTCGATTCTGCTATCGGCGGGGAAAAAAGGTCGGCGTTTCATTTTCCCCCACGGACGCGTGATGATTCACCAACCCAGTGGTGGTGCCGCTGGAACCAGCACCGACATCGAAATCCAGATGAAGGAAATCCTCAAGATCAAGGACATGAGCGCCCGCATTCTGGCGGAAAATACCGGGCAACCCGTCGAGCGAATTTTGCAGGACTTTGACCGCGACTACTGGATGGATGCGCACGAGTCAGTCCAATACGGCATTGTTGATGCAATCATCGAACGCCTCGATTAGCGCGAGCATCATCATTCGCTCGCCAGAATCAGCAGCAGAATGGGATGCCTACTACGCACTTCGGTACCGGGTATTACGCCAACCATGGGGCGCGCCACCCGGGTCTGAGCGCGACGAGCTGGAAGACATCGCCATCCATCGCATTGCGTTCGATAGCAAACAGTGCAGGGTCGTCGGCTGCGGTCGTATTCACCGCCGATCGGACGGCACTGCCCAGATTCGCTTTATGGCGGTTGAACCAGACTACCGCGGCTGTGGCGTTGGCTCACGGCTGCTGGAACATCTCGAGCAGTGGGCACGCCACGAAGGAATCGAAACGGTCGTGCTCTATGCGCGTTCGACAGCGGTGGCGTTTTACCAAAAGCACGGCTACCAGATTGTTGAGCGAGCGCACACACTCTACGGCACTATTGAGCACGTCCTGATGAGGAAGTGTGGAGTGTGATGTCGTCATGCCCATCGGGGTGTTCAGCGCTTTCTAAGTGGCTGGTCACATCGCTGGGTTGATCGAGTGCATGCGCAATGGATTGTTCCGCTTCCG
>JBBIUD010000125.1:0-5331 GCA_037440485.1 Chlorobiota bacterium | reverse complement strand
AGGCGCGGGATCCATCCCCCGTGCCGATTGCCAACGAATGCGCGGATGATGGCATTGCGCGGATTCGGCGCAGAGTCACGCGGCGTGTACGGCTGGACAAGACGCAGCAGGGCTGCATCCGCCCACGAACCGTCGAAGTCAAAAAAACCGTCGCCAGTGTAGTAGAACAACGAGCTTTTGAGCGTCCACTGCTCTGATAGACGAATATCGCTCAGTAGCTCGTAATGCGGTTGTGAAAAGTTTTCGATCTCTTGTGGACGACGCAGCGTGGCGTAGGAAAGCCCTTCCCCCGTGCGGGTGTAGGACCAGTCGCTGTAGTTGATGCGCCGTTTGAGTGGATCGGTCACGTAGTCTTTCGGCAAGCCGGTGTACATCAGCCCATCGGCGAGCGGCGCACCAAAAATGTTGATTTGATGCGACGAGTTTTCGTCGTAGCGCACAACACTGACAAAGTAACTGGGCAAATCCGACCATGTGTAGTCGCGGTAGCCGCGCGATCGAATGCGGGAAAGCCGAGCATAGACCCCGTACTGACCGCCAATAAGTCCACTGGAGAATTCCATGCTGTAGCGTTCGACGTCGTTGGCAGGCGCAGGTTGATCCGATGGGATTGCACTGCGCCCGCCAGCACTAAATTCTTGCACACCCAGCAGCACGCCCGCACGGATGAAGCGTTCGCGCGCAGGGTTGACTGTCAGCAAATTGACCGAACCACCAATCGCCGGGGAGCCATAGTTGGCAAGTCCGGCTCCACGCTGCACCTGAATTCCATCGAGACTGGAGGCTATATCCGGCACATCAATCCAGTACACGTTGTGATCTTCTGGGTCGTTCTGCGGAATACCATTGATGAGAACGGCAATCCGCCGCTGGTCGAAGCCGCGGATATTGAGCGAAGTGTAGCCGATGCCGTTGCCGCTTTCGCTGGAGAACATCACCGAGGGAAGTTCCGATAGCAAAGCGGGGAGGTCGAAGACGGTGTGCCGCTGGCGAATCTCGGCGCGGTTAAGCTCGCTCCAGGTCACCGGCGAGCGCCCTTCGACGGCACGCGTGGTTGTAACGGTAACCGTAGGAGCCTGGTAGGTTCGCTGCGCAGAATCAGCAGGTGTTGGGAATCGAGCAAGGGCTGTTGCTGTACAGAACGCAGCAACAATCGCAGGACATACAGAACGCATAGAGCATCACGATAAATGGTGAAACAATTCGCGATGCTCCGCTTCGAGGTGGAAAGAACGGGAGCGGCATAGACTCAATGCCTCACGGTGTTCTCCGTTTCCCTTCGCCGGTATTACCCGGATCAGGTACTGAGAGTGTGTTCTCAGCCGTGCGCCCGATGCGCACAGCACCTCTAACGGAGCACTGCGAAAATACGTCGGCACTGTTGGGATCAACGTATTCAATGGCACTCGCACTGCCAATACTCCCGCGCGTGCCGTCACCCTGAAGTCGGTTTAGGGTCCCACTCCCTCGCATTCTTGTCACCCTGGACTCGTCTTAGGGGTCTCTTTCTCTCGCCTGCCCCGTCACCCTGAACTTGTTTCAGGGTCTCCAGATGCCGAAACACGTTCGGCATGACAACCGAAACGCAATCAGATGCTGAAACAAGTTCAGCATGACATGCGAAAAGCACGGCCACTCGACTCAACCCGCCGGTGTCACCCTGAACTTGTTTCAGGGTCTCCAGATGCTGAAACACGTTCGGCATGACTACCGAAACGTAATCAGATGCTGAAACAAGTTCAGCATGACTACCAAGCGCAATCAGATGCCGAAACACGTTCGGCATGACATTCTACCAAGCAGCCGAGATGCGGCAACACGTTCAGCATGATGATGCGTCAGGTCGGACAGAGCCGGTCAAGCGAAGCACGTGTGATTGCTACTCTGCGCGAATTGCCCCTGTTTGTTCAACGATGCGCAGGCAGTAGTCACGGTAGGAGCATTTCGGCAAGCGCTCGACATGCTCCAGGTATTGCTGATGCGTGATGAAACCTTCGTGGAGCGCGATTTCCTCCAGGCAGGCAATTTTCAATCCTTGCCGCTTCTCGATTGCATGAATGAACATACTTGCTTCCAGCAATGCTTCGGGAGTACCGGTATCAAGCCATGCAACACCGCGACCGATTATTTCCACCCGCAAATCGCCCCGCTCCAGGTAGAGGCGCTGCAGGTCGGTAATCTCCAACTCACCGCGGCTGCTCGGCTGAAGACGCGCTGCCATCTGCACAACATCAGGCGGAAAAATGTAGAGCCCCGGAATTGCATAGTGCGAGCGAGGACGCGCGGGCTTTTCCTCGATGCTAACTGCACGTCCATCCGGACCAAATTCGACGACACCATACCGCTCCGGATCATGCACTCGGTAGGCAAAGATGGTCGCACCCTGACCCAATGCAAGGGCGCGACGGAGAAAATCGAGCTTGCCGTAGAACAGGTTGTCGCCCAAAATCAAACAGACCTGTTGACTGCCAATAAAATCAGAGCCGATGAGAAACGCTTCCGCAATGCCGCGGGGCGCAGGCTGGACCGCGTAGCTAAGACTGATTCCCCACTGCTGCCCATCGCCGAGCAATCGTTGGAGTGCCGGTGTGTCGTGTGGCGTCGAGATGATCAGAATCTCCCGAATCCCAGCCAGCATTAGCGTTGCCAGCGGGTAATAGATCATCGGTTTGTCGTAAACAGGTTGGAGCTGTTTGCTCTGCACTGCAGTCATGGGATAAAGCCGTGTTCCGCTGCCGCCAGCGAGAATGATTCCTTTGGTCATTGGTCAGTATCCGATGGTGAATCGTTGCCCCAGCGTTGTTGATTCTGAAGCTGTTTGAGGTAGGAGAAATCATGCGCAAAATCCACCACGTTCCGCAACGCACCGCTGGTTAGCTCTAAGTACACTGCCTGGAATCGTTCCAGAATTCCAACCTCGTCGGTTGCTTCGAGCGCTACGGCAAGACCGGTGCGAAAGCGATTAGCTTGCAGGGTGAATTCATCTTCCAGTTGGCGATAGCCTTCATCACCCCGTCGCAGACGGCGGAGCGTGCGATAGACTCGCCAGAGTGCCGCGCCACTGGTGATGATCTGCTGCGCTAAGTCTGCGTCCTGCTGCTGCGCGCAGAGTTCCAGCACGATCGCCATGTCGTCGGGTTTGCGCAGATTATTGCCGCTAAACTGCTGCAGGTAGGCAACAACTGCCAGCGTGTCCTCGGAAATGTCCATTTTATCAGCGGAAAATGAAGTACACCGCACCGACCAGCAACACAAATCCCACAACGTGATTCCATGCCAGTCGCATCGTTCCAAACACAGCCGATGCAATCACGGTGAATACCGTCAGGCTCACCACCTCTTGAATCACCTTCAGTTCGACCAGCGTAAAGGGTCCGCCATTACCGATAAACCCGATCCGGTTGGCAGGCACCATGAAGGCGTACTCCAGAAGGGCGATAAACCAACTGACGAGCACAACACCAACGACACCGAATCGCTCGACGCCCAGCGTTGAACTATACCGGAGATGCCCATACCAGGCTATTGTCATGAACGTGTTGGAAATCACAAGCAGCAGGATAGTCGCAACCGCACGCAGCATACTTGATTGTTGACAACAAACATGCACCGGCAAAAATATCGCCGCACAAGAGACCGGGTGTAATTTTGCGCTCTCTTGGTCCACATCCTGCGTAAACTGCAGATGCATTCACGGTACAAAAGCTACGTGTACGTCGAGCACTTAGGCAACCATATCGGCGCAGAGGTTGTCCTGCGTGGTTGGGTCTATGACCGCACCGAAAAAGGGAAGCTTCAATTCATCAAACTTCGCGATGGGACCGGTATCGTCCAGTGCGTCGTGTTCAAGCCCAACGTCCCCGACGAGGTCTTCGCACGCGCAACGCAGCTTGTGCAAGAAGCCTCGTTCGGTATCCGCGGCACAGTTCGCGCTGATGCCCGTGCACCTGGCGGTGTCGAAGTGGATTTGCAGGACTTGTGGATTTACCACCTGCCACCGGAGCAATACCCAATCACGCCGAAAGAACACGGCATCGAATTTTTGATGGAGCATCGCCACCTGTGGCTCCGATCGCAGCGGCAGTGGGCGATTCTGCGAGTGCGAGCAGCCGTTGTTCGGGCAATTCGAGAGTTTTTCGATTCCAACGGATTTGTATTGGCAGATTCGCCGATACTGACTCCGAACGCGTGCGAGGGAACCAGCACGCTCTTCGAGACGGAGTATTTTGATCTGGGCAAGGCGTACCTATCGCAGTCGGGACAACTCTACGCCGAAGCCAGCGCGATGGCATTGGGGCGTGTCTATACGTTCGGTCCGACGTTCCGCGCCGAGCGCTCCAAAACTCGTCGCCATCTGACTGAGTTCTGGATGGTCGAACCAGAGATGGCATTTTTCGACCTCGACGATACGATGGATCTGGCCGAAGACCTTGTCGAACACATCGTGCGCACTGTTCTCCGGCAGTGTCAGCGGGAGCTTGGCGTGTTAGGACGCGATACAAGCAAACTCGAGAAGGTGCGCCGTCCGTTTTACCGCCTCAGCTACACGGAAGCGGTCGAGTATTTGCAGAAGCGAGGCGTCAAGCTCATTAGGAAAAATCCCGATGGAACCGAATCGCAGTACGACTTCCCCTGGGGAGAAGACTTCGGCGCCCCGCAGGAGGAAGCCATCATGGAGCAGTTCGACAAGCCCTGCATCATTCATCGCTATCCAGCAGCGGTCAAAGCGTTCTACATGAAGCGTGACCCTGCCGATCCTCGTGTTGTGCTCGCGATGGATATGCTTGCGCCAGAAGGCGCCGGCGAAATCATCGGCGGTTCCCAGCGCGAAGATGACTACGACCAACTTCTCGACCGCATTCGCACCGAACACTTACCCGAAGAGGCGTTCCAATGGTACCTGGACCTCCGTAAGTACGGGAGCGTACCCCATAGCGGCTTCGGGTTAGGATTGGAACGCACCGTCAAGTGGATTACCGGCGCCGACCATATCCGCGAAGTCATACCCTTCCCGCGGATGATCTACCGCATCATGCCATAACCCACGCGGTGCACCAGCAGCAGGGAGTCCTGCGTTCCGACAGGGTGTACACCATGCAGCAGCAGGTAGTATATTTGCCTCCGAGTTATCGGACGGCAATTCGATGATTCGGGAAGTCTGTAACAACTTCTTGCTACCGATGGAGCTGTCTCCCATCACGATGGTGGCACGACAGGGGGCAAGTCTCATTCCGCTTCCAAGCTCGCAAAAGCTGACACACACACACACACACACACACCAGGCATCGTCTCCTGCGCTCACCTCCGTATGAGCGCCCACCACCTTCAGCA
>JBBIUD010000124.1:0-5334 GCA_037440485.1 Chlorobiota bacterium | reverse complement strand
GCGCGGCAATGGCTCCGCCGACGCGACCAGCGATGACTAATGCCGTAAGCACCGGCGTTAGCTCGGTGAACACTACTGTTGCAATCGAACCGCCGATGTACGGGCGTGCAATACTGATGAGGTTGAATTTGGCAAAAAGGTTTGTTGCTTGCAGTGCGGCGATTGCGCCGGTAAACGAGCCGATGAGCATCACCAGCGGCAGCGAATCGGCACCAACGATTGCCATTTGCTGCAGCACAAGATGCCGATCACGCACGACGCGAGGCAGGTAGCCAAGAATGCGTCCGAGCAGGGTCAGCACCGCACCGAATTCGGTGACAAAACCCAGCACTAACCGTCCAATCCACGCAAGGATTCTGGGCATAGCAGGCAATACCATCACACTAAAACGGCACAAAGCTACGGAGCACCGCTGCCGCGAGCACCACCGCTGTTGCCCCCAGGGAGATTGCCACGATCTGCCGCGTGCTGCGCTCTGCACGGATGAGCGTGATGACCAATTTCACGATCGTGTTGACCAGCATCGCTGCCGCAATGGTTGACACGGCAAGGTCGGTGCTGATAATCTGGTCGGTCGTCTGGTGTGCCATTGCCAGTGTAATCGCATCAACGTCGGCAATGCCACTGACGGCACCGAGTGTAAGCACACCCGATTGTCCCAGAGTCTGCTGGAGCAGGGCAGCCGCGGTGGAAATGACGGCATACACAATCCCGAACAGGAGTGCTGAATGCAGGCGTGCAGGATTGCCCGGCGGCGAGGGAGTAACCAGCGCTTGATGATCTGCCGGCTGCGACGGCATGCGGCGTATGCTGAGCCAAAGTGCACCGATGCCGACAACCGCGCAGGCAAGCAGCAGCGGAAGTAGTGCTACCAACAGCAAGCGCGAGATAATTCCGGCGTAGAATCCCACACGCGCTAGCATCACAGCAGATCCCAGCGCGATCCCAAGCCCGTAAAGCGACCCGTGCTGTTGATACTCACGGCTCTGCGAGGCATACGCCCATGTTATCGCAGTCGAAGAAACTAAACTCCCGACAACAGCACCCAGCACGATACTGTGCCGTGCGTGAAGGTATTTGGAGGCGACATAACCAGCAACATTGATACCGGTGACCAGCACCACGACCGTCCACACGCGGCGAGGGTTGAGCACACCAGCCGGACCGAGCGGCACATCAGGCAAAAGTGGCAGCACAACGGCTGCAACGATGGCAAACGTCACGATTGCGCGAATGTCGTCGGGGGTGAGCGTCTTGACCCATTCGTGGAGCTGGGTTTTTCGCGACAGCAGAACAGTACCGATGACGGCAGCTAGCAGTGCAGGAACCGTGTAGCCGCTACCGAGTGCAACCCCGACGACGCACGTCAGCAGCAGAGCCAGTTCAGTGGTAATGCCGCGTGCTTGCCCACGAATGCCGGCAGCAACAGCGATGCCGGCAATTCCAATGATGCCAGCCGCTGCGATGATGCCGCCATCGTTGCGGCTGATGCTTCCAACAACGTAACCGATGATACTGCTGAGCGGGAATGTGCGAATCCCGCCAATGGCAGTATGCCGAACACGCTTGGATACCTCCCGCTCGGTGCCGATGAGCAAGCCCAGTGCTACTGCTAAAGCGAAGTTGACAAGCTGCCAGGTTTCCAGAGCCATCGTGCAACATGAATCGTCCTCAAATCAACTGCAACATACAACCGCCGGCACCGATGGAATCACCGCGCGCGTCTGCAGCCGTGCCGTAACTTCGCAGCCCGAATAGTTTGCATAGCCTATGGCACGCCCTTCGACCGAACACGTCCTCATTCTCGACTTTGGTTCACAGGTTACCCAGCTCATTGCGCGTCGCATCCGCGAATGCGGTGTCTATGCCGAGATAGTGCCCTACAGCATTTCCCTCGATGCGCTGCGTGCGGCATCGCCGCGCGGTGTTATCCTATCGGGCGGACCATCAAGCGTCTATGATGCCGATGCGCCGCGCCTTTCCTTTTCGGTCGAAACGCTTGCGGGAGAACATGGCATTCCGGTGCTCGGCATTTGCTACGGCTTGCAGTTGATTGCACACCAATGCGGAGGGCGTGTTGTTGCCTCTCAGCGTCGAGAATACGGACGAGCCGAGTTGTGGGTAGATGATCCGAACGACCCGCTCTTCGAGGGTATCCCCTCGCCGACAGTGGTCTGGATGAGCCATGGCGATGCCGTCGCCGCAGTCCCGGAGGACTTTGAACCAATTGCCCATACCGAGAGCGCTCCCTACGCAGCGATTCGGCACCGCACCATCCCGATCCGCGGCGTGCAGTTCCATCCAGAAGTTCACCACACCGAATTCGGCGCGCGTATGCTCGAAAATTTTGTGCGTCGCCTCTGCGGGTGCTCTGCCCACTGGACGCCCGAGCAGTTTATCACCTCGTCGGTGGAGGCGATTCGGCACCGCGTCGGCGATCGCGGCGTCGTCTGTGCCTTGAGCGGTGGCGTTGATTCGACTGTTGCTGCAGTGCTCGTCCATCGCGCCATTGGCGAGCAATTGCACTGCATCCACGTTGATACCGGCTTGATGCGCGCTCGCGAAAGCGACACCATCGAACGGCTCTTCCGCGAGCACTTCGATATTCCGCTGACGGTTGTCAATGCCAGCGCGCTATTCCTGGAGCGATTGCGCGGTGTGACCGATCCGGAGCAGAAACGAAAAATCATTGGGCACACGTTCATCGAGGTCTTCGAGCAGGAAGCAGCGCGTTTTCCCGACGTTGGTTTTTTGGTGCAGGGCACGCTCTATCCCGATGTCATCGAATCGCAGAGCGTCAATGGTCCCTCGGCGACGATCAAATCGCACCATAACGTCGGCGGCTTGCCGGAGGTGATGCGGTTGGAGTTGGTCGAGCCGTTCCGCGAGCTCTTCAAGGATGAAGTGCGTGCCGTCGGACGTGCGCTGGGCGTGCCGGATTGGTTCATCGAGCGGCATCCGTTCCCCGGTCCTGGCTTGGCAATCCGCATCATCGGCGAGGTCACGCCCGAGCGGCTGGCAATACTTCGTCATGCCGACGACATTTTCATCGAGGAACTTCACCGTGCGGGGCTATACGGCGCCATCTGGCAGGCGTTCGCAGTGCTCCTGCCGGTACAGACTGTTGGCGTTATGGGCGATAGCCGCACCTACGAGCACGTCTGTGTTCTTCGTGCTGTCACCAGCACCGACGGTATGACTGCCGACTGGGACAGATTTCCAGCCGGATTACCAACGAGGTGCGCGGCATCAATCGGGTCTGCTACGACATAACGTCGAAGCCGCCGGCAACGATCGAGTGGGAATAACGGCTGATGAACCCATGCACCTGGATTTAGGCGTTTTTTTAGCTGCTGCCTGTGGATACCTTCTCGGATCAATCCCGACGGCATGGCTGTTGGTGCGTGCGTACGCTGGCAAGGACCTTCGCCGCGAGGGAAGCACCAACATTGGCGCACGCAATAGCTACGAGGTTACCGGTAAAGTCTGGATGGGGATTGTCGTTGCGCTGGCCGATGCCGCCAAAGGTGCAGCGGCGGTGCTGCTTGCCCGATCGCTCAGCGGAGATTTTCTTGCGGTAGCGTCGGCTGCTGTGAGCGCGGTCGTCGGACACAACTGGAGCGTGTTCCTGCGGGGACGCGGCGGACGAGGCTTAGCACCAGCAGCAGGAGTTGCTCTGGCAGTCAATCCATTGCCGCTGGTGCTGTGGCTACTCATGTATGCGACGGGGTACTATGCAATCGAGCGGCATGTGCACGTCGGCAATGTTGCCGGCACGCTCGGGACAGCAATTTTGATTGCCAACACGCCGGGTGCACTCATTCATCGGTTCGCGGTAGCAGAACCGCTCCATGTGGTGGAGTTCAAACTTGCGGTGGTTGCTATCTGCATCGCGATCTTGATTCGCCATATCGAACCGATGCGCCAGCTTCTACGCCAGCGTCGCCACGACTAAGGCACCAGCACCAATTGTCGAAACCGCTCAGCACCGATCGTAAGCGTCGCGCAATAGACGCCGCCAGCCAGGTGTGTTGTGTCGAGTCGAAAGGAGTGATCGCCATCGGTGCACATGCCCCAGCGCCAGCGGGCTGAGCGTGTGCCGCGCAGATCGCCAAGCTCCAGTTCGATCGGCGCTGGCTGCTGAAGCGATAGCTGGAGCAGTGTTTCCCCGCAGGTAACGATCGCCCAGCTCGGCGACGCCGGCGAGGGAACAGACGATGTTGCAACCGTTACTTCAACGATGCGGTCATCGCCGCTGCGGGGTGTGCCGCGCCCGTCGCGATTGCTGGTGGCAAGAAAAACCCGCCCATCTGGCGAGACACACACATCGCGCAAACGCCCAAGCTCTCCAACCAGAACGTGCTGCTCGGCAATAACCCGCCGCCGACTTGAATCAAGCCGCAGTACCACTAACCGAGCCGCTTTCAGCGTTGTCAGCAGCAGCGAATGCTGCCAGCTTGGGATGCGGTCGGATGCGTAGTAGTCCAACCCGCAGGGTGCAATGGTCGGGGTCCATGCAGCAATCGGTTCAACAACGGCGTTGGCTTGGCAGAATTCTTGTTCAGTGGGGGAGTCGCAATACCCCATCACTGTGGGCCAACCATAGTTGCGACCGCGCTCGATGATGTTGATCTCGTCGTCGTTGTTGGGTCCGTGTTCGGAGCAGTAGATGATGTCGCCGAAGTATGTCAGCCCCTGCGGATTGCGATGACCAAGCGACCAGACTGGATTGTCCGGGAATGGATTATCGGCTGGTATAGTGCCGTCGAGGCGAAGGCGGAGAATCTTTCCTGCAACGTTCTGCACATCCTGTGATCGAGAGGGAACGTTTGCATCCCCTGTGGTGACGAGCAGCGTGCGGTCGGGCAGAATGAGCAGGCGGCAGCCATCGTGGATCGTCGCTCCCGGAATGCGATCGAGCAGAATGCGCATATCGCCGAGCGCAGCGCCGTCGTAGGTGAAGCGCGCCACACGCTCGAGAATTTGCGAGCCGTCGCGGTACGTGTAGGCAACGAACACGTGCGGTGAATCAGCGAAGTTGGGATGCAGTACCATGCCCAGCAAGCCGCTTTCACCCTGTTCGTACACATCACCCAGCGTTGCGATGATCTGTTGCTGTCCGGTTTCGGGGTGAATTCGGCTAATGCGGCCGGCTCGCTCGGTAACCCATAGCCAGCCATCGGGACCCCACAGGACTTCCCAGGGCGTGTCCAGTCCAGTTGCTACTGTCCGGATAGACACGGTTTGAGCCGGTGCAGCGATCGAGAGAGCAAGCATAGCAACAACCACGCAGCAGCGCATGAGCACTCGTACCGACAATGTGAGACCAGCGGG
>JBBIUD010000123.1:0-5430 GCA_037440485.1 Chlorobiota bacterium | reverse complement strand
ATCTCAGTGTCAATGGAAATACAACGCTTGGCGATGCTGCAGCCGACCAGGTGACGATCAATGCACAAACGGTTGCTGTGCCGAACATTCCCAGTAGCTCGACGGCAACGGATGTCGTTGTATGGAATTCGAACAACCTTGAACGCCGTACAGCGAGTGGTTTGATCTCCACCTATGCCTGGATGCTCGGTGGGAATGCGATTACCAATCCAGCAACCGAGTGGCTCGGTACAACCAGTGCGCAGCCATTGGTTATCCGCACGAACAGCACGCAAATTCTCCAGTTGAACACCAACGGCAGCATTCAGCGCGATGCTTCGGGCAATGCACGGGGGACGAATGCAAACGATTTGCAATCGAGTCGTACTGTTGCCTCGCAAGTCGCAAGCGGTGCTGCTTCGACGATCGCTGGTGGCATCAACAATACCGCCAGTGGTAGTCAAAGCTTTATCGGTGCAGGCTCTGGCAATACCGCATCAAACGACAATGCTGCCGTTGTCGCAGGTACGAACAACACTGCCAGCGGTGCGCAAAGTGCTGTAGTCGGTGGCGAGAATAACCAGGCTACTGCTCAGCATAGTGTCGTCGGCGGTGGGCAAGGGAATGTGGCGTCTGGTCCCTATTCAGCCATTGCTGGTGGCTTCAACCTTCAGGTCGGTCCTCGAAGCTTCGGTTTCAGTGGACAAACCTCGGGCGCGCTGACGAATCTGAGTGGCAATAGCAACATTGCCGCCTTTGTGGACGTGGACCTATGGCTCTATGCGGTGCGGAATCAAGCGAGCACGCTCCGGTTCTACGAACGCTCTGGTGCTGGTGGAAACAACTATACAGAATTCCGGGCGCAAGATCAATCAGCAGACATTACCTACACACTACCGTCGAGCCTGACACCGACGACGACAGTAGGGGCAGGGCTTCTGCAAACGGATGCCTCGGGGAACCTGTCGTGGGTGAGCCCTACGTCGCTGGTTGCTAACTCCTGGAGCTTGACGGGCAACAGCGGAACAAATCCAACGACGAACTTCCTGGGCACGACCGATGCGCAGGCATTGGTTTTCCGCACCAACAACAACGAGCGCATGCGGATAGGTGATAATGGCACTGTTACGATTGAGAACACTGCATCCACCGGATCAACCCTACTTATCTTGAAAGCAGCTCTTAGTCAAGGTTCAAACAGCCTTTTTGAGTGGAGAGATAATGCAAATAATCCGCTTGGTACCATTGATGCCAGTGGATACTTAGGCATTGGGATTACCTCAAGCTTGAGTGCCTATCTCCACGTCAAGAGCAACGGAGCGCAACCGGCGGCAATTTTTGAAGACGGTTCTGTCCAGATCAATAACGGCTCGCTGCAGGTTGGCTCAAGTGGCGATGCGATGAGCACTGTCCTCCACGGTACAATATCGGTTGACCCGCCAAGCATCGGTGCAAACAGCTCTGCAACACTTACCGTAACCATCATGGGAGTTGAAACGGGCGATCGGGTATTCTTGACGCCACCGTCGAACTTTGAAGATGACCTCATTTTCCAAGGTGCAACGGTGACAGCAGCCGATACGGTGACGATCAAGATTCGCAACCTCAGTGGCAGTAGCGTTGACGGCGCGGCGCTTGACTGGAATTATCTGGTCGTCAAACCATAGCTGAGTAGTGCGATGGAACGCAGGTATCGATTTTGGGGATGCATGCACGCACTGAAACGAAGGATGACAGCAATTCTCCTCGGGGCTGGCATACTTGTCAGTGCAGCACAGAGCCAGGATCGAGCACCGCAAGGCTGGTGGCAGCAAGAGGACTCCCGTACTCGAACAGGAGTCCAGCCACTCAGCTATGGCCTGGAAACAATCCTCCAGCTTTCTCCTAAGCAGTTCGAGGAAATTCTCTGCGACGGCAGGCGCATCCCGAACGTTGGTCTGATGGCGCAGGAGGTGTTTCCCCTTGTTCCTGAAGCAGTCCGCCCACCATCAAAACAATGCCAACACTGGGCAATAGATTACTCACGGCTCGTGCCGGTTCTCATCGCTGCAATCCAGCAGCAACAGCAGCAAATTGCGCAGCTCCGCCAAACTGTCGAACAGTTGCAGGCGATGGTACAAGTGCCCACCACAGGGACAAGCTCACAGCATGTCCGCCTTGATGGCAATTGGCTGGGTGATAACATCCCTAATCCACACGATGGAACAACGGTAATTCCGTACTATGTGCCTGCGGGCGTTGGGCGTGCCCAGCTCGAAGTCAGCGATGCAACGGGACGGACTGTTCGCACCGTCGAGCTGGGAGCGCGTGAGCAATGGGCTCAAGTGACACTCGATATAAGCCTGCTTTCGTCGGGCACGTATGAGTACAGTTTGCTCTTCGACGGTCGTGTCGTTGCGACCAAGCAGATGCAGCTTGTCAAGTGAGACCCTGAAAGCTGAGTTCAGGGTGACAGGCAGAAAGCGTGTGCACGTGAGTGCCTGCGTCTTTCCATGTCATGCTGAACGTGTTTTTCAGCATCGGTTGCCGCTGAGCGGTCATGCTGAACGTGTTTTTCAGCATCTGGAGACCCTGAACCAAGTTCAGGGTGACAACCGAAGGAAGAGACCCTGAAACGAGTTCAGGGTGACGGGTACAAAGCGTGGTAGCG
The DNA here is from genome assembly GCA_037440485.1 of Chlorobiota bacterium. Classification (GTDB taxonomy): domain Bacteria; phylum Bacteroidota; class Ignavibacteria; order Kapaibacteriales; family NICIL-2; genus NICIL-2. The sequence goes on along the minus strand of JBBIUD010000123.1, from coordinate 2,801 downwards.
GTGGCAAAGCGTGCACATGCCCACAAGCGTCATGCTGAACTTGTTTTCAGCATCGGTTGCCGTCGGGCGGTCATGCTGAACGTGTTTCAGCATCTCCAAATACCCTGAAACGAGTTCAGGGTGACAGGACACAGGGTATGAGACCCTAAAAGCCGAGTTCAGCCTAACTCGTCAAAAAAACGTTCTGCTACAGCAGAACCGAATAAATTGGCACGATTATTTCCAGTGGTTATTCATAAATGCACCAAAATGGTGTAACGTTTATGTTCAACCATCCAGTGGTCGTCCAATGAAGCGGTTCTTGTTCTCTGTTGCTGCGTTGATGTTAGCGGCAGGTGTGGCTTCCGCGCAGGTCGGAAGCTTGATCAACTACGGCGCTACCATCAAAGATTCTCTGCGCCTGGAAAATGCGGCTTCTTTTGTTCGCCTTCCATCGGACGGGTCACTCCGCTGGGGTGATGACAAGGTTGGAATGCTGGTTAGCGCTGGCTTGACAGTTTCTCGTACATGGACACTGCCCGACGAAAGCGGTATCATCCTAACATCGGCGAGAACGTTCAGCGGCGACGTGAGCGGAGTGTACAACAACTTGCAACTTGGCTCTGGAGTTGTCGGGACAAGCGAGATCGCCGATGATGCGGTTACCAGTGCGAAGATACTTGACGGAACTATCGCGACAGCGGACCTTGCCGACGGAGCAGTCACCGGCGCGAAGATTGCCGATGGCACAATCGCGACAGCGGACCTTGCTGACGGAGCAGTCACCAGCACGAAGATTGCTGATGGCACAATCACGAACGCCGACATCAGCTCGACGGCAGGCATTGATGTGAGCAAGCTTGCGGTGACGCAGAACAATTTGATTGTCGGGTCAAGCGGCAACGTTGGTTCATTGCTTGCGCCGCCGGGGAGTGGGAGTGGGCAGGTGTTGACGTGGACAGGCAGTGGCATTGCCTGGCAAGCAGTCAGCGGGACGGTGCCCAGTGGCACAAGTGATGGTCAGCTATTGCGGTGGAATGGGACATCGAACCAGTGGGAAGCAGTTGGATTGAGTGCAGGCAGTGGGATTAGCATCAGCAACACCAGCGGTGGGATTACGATTACGAACACAGGGGACACCGATCCGAGCAACGATCTAACGACGGCGACGACGTTTGGTGCGGCGGCGGCATCTGATGCGACGGTGAGCGGGACGTACAATACGCTGGACATTCAGTTGAAGGCGGGTGTTGTCGGGACAAGCGAGATCGCCGATGGTGCGGTTACCAGTGCGAAGATACTTGACGGAACTATCGCGACAGCGGACCTTGCCGACGGAGCAGTCACCAGCACGAAGATTGCCGATGGCACAATCGCGACAGCGGACCTTGCTGACGGAGCAGTCACCAGCACGAAGATTGCCGATGGCACAATCACGAACGCCGACATCAGCTCGACGGCAGGCATTGATGTGAGCAAGCTTGCGGTGACGCAGAACAATTTGATTGTCGGGTCAAGCGGCAACGTTGGTTCATTGCTTGCGCCGCCGGGGAGTGGGAGTGGGCAGGTGTTGACGTGGACAGGCAGTGGCATTGCCTGGCAAGCAGTCAGCGGGACGGTGCCCAATGGCACAAGTGATGGTCAGCTATTGCGGTGGAATGGGACATCGAACCAGTGGGAAGCAGTTGGATTGAGTGCAGGCAGTGGGATTAGCATCAGCAACACCAGCGGTGGGATTACGATTACGAACACAGGGGACACCGATCCGAGCAACGATCTAACGACGACGACGACGTTTGATGAGGCGACTGGGTCAGATGCGACGGTCAGTGGGACATACAATGCGTTGGATATTCAGTTGAATGCTGGGTCGGTTGGCAGTAGCGAGATTGCCGATGGTGCGGTGACGTATGCGAAGCTGCAGAATGCCACGGGTCCGAACCGGCTGCTTGTGTCGTCGGGCAGTCCGGCGACCTGGGGCGAGCTTGGGGCGCCGACGGCATCTGGGCAGGTGTTGACCTATGATGGGAGCACTCTTGTGTGGCAAGCGGTCAGCGGGACGGTGCCCAGTGGCACAAGTGATGGTCAGCTATTGCGGTGGAATGGGACATCGAGTCAGTGGGAAGCAGTTGGATTGAGTGCAGGCAGTGGGATTGGCATCAGCAACACCAGCAGTGGGATTACGATTACGAACACAGGGGACACCGATCCGAGCAACGATCTAACGACGACGACGACCTTTGGTGGCGACGTGAGCGGAGTGTACAACAACTTGCAGCTTGGCTCTGGAGTTGTCGGGACAAGCGAGATCGCCGATGGCTCGATCACGGACGACGACATCAGCTCGACGGCAGGGATTGATGTGAGCAAGCTTGCTGCAGGTTCCAATGGTCAGGTTCTTGTCACGCAAAGTGGGGCACCGACGTGGGCGAATGTTTCCACCGTTGAAACCGACCCGCAGGTTGGCACGCTCAGCACCGGGCAGGTTGCGTTCTGGGATGGCACCAACAATGAGTTGACGGGCAGTAGCAATCTGTACTGGGACAACACCAACAACCGGCTCGGCATTGGAACATCATCGCCACAAGCAGGAGTGCATGTGGATGGATCTAATGTACAGTTCACCAACAGCACCACCGGTAGCAGTAGCACCGATGGATTTGTTGTTGAGCTATCGGGCAGCGATGTGCAGCTTCGGCAGAACGAGAACGCCTCGATTCAATTCCGCACCAATGCCGGCGGTGGAACCGATACGGTGAAGATGCACCTTACTGCCGACGGGCGGCTGGTGTTTTACACTCCATCGTCTGGTTCGCTCTACC
>JBBIUD010000122.1:0-5452 GCA_037440485.1 Chlorobiota bacterium | reverse complement strand
TTCATTGAGAGCGCCAAATACCTTGGTAGGTCAGTGACTGCACCTGCTTTGTTTTCGGATGAAGATTGACCCGCACACGAATGATTGTGCTAATCTCCAGACCGGTGGTGTTGCTTATACCTGTGCACGGATAGCGCTTGCCCTCATGCCCAACTGCCAGCAACTCAACGGTGATCGGTTTTGTGCGAGGGTCAACAACCCGCGCGCACACTTCGGCTCCGTGCCGCAGGGTTGTTGCAATGGGAGGCTCTGCCGGCACGGGTGGGCGGTGGTGCTCAGCAGTTACGAATGGTCTGACTGCGTCGGGCTGGAGCGGTTCCCATGCCAGCTCAATCCAGCCGATCGGCTGGGGATTAGGCATACTGGTGATTGCCGGTGTGTGGAGTCGCCGCGAGCGAGGAAAGTTCGACAGGTCCACAGGAGTTCTCCGTTCGTTGCCGGCGCGTTGTTGCCTGGGAGCTCTACCAAGCTGAAACCGCGCGAACACGTCCTGTTCAATTTGCAGGAGCGCTGGATTTTTCAGCATAGCCAGCATAACTGTGGTTGCATGAAATCCGCTGCCCCAACCAATCTTGAGTGAAAGCTCTGGCAAGTGGTCGAGAAAATTCTCCATTCCTGGGTAGGTTTGCGCCCACATTCGGTCATGCTGGGCAACAGCCGTCCCAAACTGCTGTGCTGCCTGCATCAGCCGATCGAGAATGCGTTCCTCGGTTGCCTGTTCCAGTGAACAGCCGAACAGTCTCCGAAAGCGTTCTGCCAGACCGATCCACAGCGAATTGCCCACTCCACCAGCTCTACTTGCTACCCATTGCCGCAGATGCTCGATTGCTGTTGTGTCCACACCAATGCGCATCTGGACGACGTTTCCCGCTGCAATCGCTTCGACGGCGGGCGTTTGTGGCTGTACCTGCCCGTTGGCTTGGTAGGTGTCTATCGGGATAACACACCCTGCCTGTGCCGGTTCGAGCGTGGTGCTGTCGCTGATGGAAATCAGCTTCATGAGGTCAAATCGCGCATCATCGAATGTGGTTCTCCCCTTCTCGGTGACGCCACAGAAAAAGACCTCCATTTCGAGCACATCATCGAAAAATTTTTTGTCTTGATCTCTTGGCGACGTGCCAAGTGCTGCCAGCTTAAACTGGATTTTTCGAACAATGGTGTTGATGAATTGTGCATCAGCCTCGGTGAGCACTGTAAAAAGCAGCGCGGTGCGGAACAGACCCTTCAGCGACGAACCGGGAATGTATAGCTGCTGCGTACCGGTTTTGATTGCAGTAGCAATGGTCTTTTTTCGCTGGGCACGAGGGGAGCGTCCGGTGAGCTTGAGTCCGTCGAGCGATGGACACGGAAGCACGTAGAGCGCCAGCTCCGAAAGGTTTCGTTCGATGTGGCGTGCCAGTTGATCGTCCCTGAGCTCGGTGCGCACAAACTGCACCAGCGTAAAATTGCGCATCAGCTCTGACAGGCGTTGATTATCCCGCTCGCGTTCGACCTGATGCGTTTTGTCACTGAGCCACCGCTCGAAGCGCTCGGCTGCATCCTCCGAGCGATCGAGGATGAGCGAAAAGACCTTGTCCGAATTGAGCCGGTAGAGCTTGGCGTCGGCGACGACGTACTCGAACGGTTGAAGCTCTGCGCCTGCGCCGATGAAAACCGGTGATAGCGTCCGAACGTAGAGCGTCCGACTCATGTGCCCTCCGCTGCCAGTTGTCGAAAGCGTGCAGGAATCATCAAGGCAAATCCGGCATGAATGACATCGTGATCGTCTGCGCGGGCAACGACCACGGCGCTTCCGTAGAACGGTTGCTGCCGGTAGGGGAAGACCGATCCTTCCCGGAAAAACGCCAGCCGCTGTTTTTGGTAGGTGCCAGCAGGACCAAAGTGAGGGCTGCGCTTGCCCTGTCGAAATTCAAGCTCGTACCACAACCGTGCCGGATTTTCCTGGTAGGCAGCCACTTCCTGGCTGGTAGGACGGTACAGCGACAGCGTCACCATATGCGTGGGAGTATCAACGGGCGGCAGTTCGAAATCCTCGATGGAAACGGCAAAGTGCCCTTTGCCAACGCTCGAATCGGTGCCGAATCCGACGTGGTCGAGATAGCGCAGCGCCGGCTCGATGAGCGTCATGTCGCCATCGGCTAAAAACCACAGTCCAGCATTGAGCGCGAACGTTTCGGTTGTCAGGAAAAGTTGACCGCGCGTTTGGCCGGTTTCGGTGATGCGGTCGAGTGCGTGCATGCGCATCCGGTCCATGGCGATGTGCAGTATGTCAGCCGTGGCAAAGTGAGCTGCGTGCTCGATGGGCTCAGCGTGAAAGGTTTCTCCCCGGAGGAGGCGCTGCCACTGCTCCAACGGGAGCAGCAGTTGCCGCTGTTTCTGCTTTCGTTTTTCCTCGTCGGCGATGGTCGTTTCTGGTTTGCTGCCAAGAGGCAATAGCGGTGTCGGCAGTAGCAACGTCCGTTCCGCCAGCGGTGCCCGCTCGCTGTGTTGGGCTGGCTGGCAGACGTACTCCATGGCTGACGAAACAACCATCGGTGGTGTGCCCGCCAGCGCTGCACGGGCGACATCGGCGGCTGTTTGCTCGCCGTGCACGTGGCGTATGGCGACAAGCAGCAGCCCCCACAGTGTGTCAGAACGCAACGCCAGCGACCAGCTCGAGCGCGGTTCCAAAATCACCGCCTTCATGACGCCTGCGGTGAAAATCGCGAAACGATATTTGTGCGAATGTAGTCGGCATCGAGGTCCGACAACCGCAGTCTGAACTTCCCCTCGAAAATTGGGTGCTGGTGAGGCTTGGAGGCATCCTTGAAAACGTCGGTAGCATTGCGGTAGTCTTCCGCCAGCACGACCATTGGTTCGGTGAACTTGAACGAAACCTGCCCATAGCCACGCGAACCGCTTTTGCCCAGCGCAGAATGCTCGACTAACGTCAGTGCCTCCAGCACATGGCGGAAATACTCTGCGTCGCGAATGCCATCGCCCACATCGAAGACACTGTAGATGAACTCAACGTTGAAGACCGAACCTTTGACCACGCGCTCGACAAAGCGCGGATTGGCAGCGCTGGTGATGCGGTCAATGCCGTTTTCGCCTTTGTATTCGGTGTAGAGCAATTCCGTGTCGAGCGATTTCCAGAGCTCGATGGTTTTCTCCGACGGGTGTGCATCGCGCACGATCAGCCGTGTTGGTCCCATCGAGCGATTCTCGGCTGCACTGCCGAAGACGCGGCAAATCGGGCAATCCGGTTTGCCACACTCACAAAAGCGAAACTGTCCGTTGCTCGGCTGGACCTTTCCGAGCGCGTATTCGAGCAACGACCGCATCTTGCCCTTGAGCGAAGAGCCGGGAACGTATGGGTACATCGTCAACGGATCGCGTATCACCGGCGAGTCCACGCCTCCGATCTCCATCTTTTCTTTCGAGCCGCCGATGTGCAAACCGGTCAGACATTCCATCTGTCCTTTGAGAACAATATTGCCAAGAAACCGTGCCATTGTGTGCCCTCCGATTAGTCTCTGCCACCGTGATACTTGTGATAGGCAACCACTGCTTCCATCAGTGCGAAAAAGTTTTCGAATGCCAGATGCGGTTCCGAGGAAGCCGTGACGGCATCAATTGCCCGGGTCGTGAACGTAAAAAAATTTGCCAGTTCTGTTGGTTTACGCCCTTTTGCATAAGCAAGCTTGGGTTTGAGCAAAATCAATTTTCGCCGAAGCATGTCGAGCGCCTCCGCGCTGGGCGTCCCCTGACCCTCAACAAGTGCTTGCCGGAAGTCCGTTCGCATTTGAACAATGTGCGCAAAGACATTCCGCAGTTGGTTGGTTTTGAGTTTGTCCTTGACGAATGCTTTGCAGTTTTCGTCGGCAAGGCTAACGAGCTGCTCAGCATCGAGCGAGGCTAAATCCTGCGGTATGCCGGGGTCGTAATTCTGCTGTTGAGGATTGGGGTGGGGCATATCAACCTCCGTCAATTGTTGGAACGAGTTTTCCAGAGAACATAGCTTGCAACCAGTCGAAAATTCCACCAGTTGTTGACGCGTTCGGTTGGGGAGATGTCGAGCAAACACTTGGCGAGCTTGTGGTAAATCGAATGCTGGTGGGTTTGTTCATCCTTGGACACAACCCCGCGGCGAGCCAGAGCGTAGCGCAGTTGAGCAATCGTACGAGCCAGTGCTGCGCAGGTCTGCACGCGAAGACCACCGCTGGAATCGAAGATGCTGCCGATGAGCTCCAGTAAGCGGTGGATAAACGTGCGGGGCGGTGCAGCGGCGGTTTGTTGCCGGATATTGTCTTCGATTTCTCTGCCGAAGTCGAGCAATTGCTGGAATGTCTTCCACTCCATCGAGCAATCGAGAAGCGCCACACGGTCTTTTCGGAGTCGCACGTCATCAGGCAACCGATTGCCAGAGGGCATCTGACCGTGCTTGGCGACCTCTTCCATTCGTCCAGCCTCCTCCGCGGCACGGTCAATGGGGAAGTGTGGTTTGGCAATGGCAATACCGCACGACAGCGTCAGATTTCTGTTCTCACACACGAAGCGATCGAACGTCCAGCGCACATCGGTCACAAAATCCAGCATGGCAATCCAAGAACCGACGGCAAAAAGATCGTCTCCACCCGCATAGACCAAGTACACATTGTGTTTTTGGGCAAGGATGGGGACTGTTCCACTGAAAAAGTGGTCGAGCAAGCGCGACAGGCTCGCAATGCGGGAGATTGTGTATTTCCGCTCGGCGGGTGTGCGCTCTGCTAACCCAGTGCGCATGACCAGCCCGAGCGAATCGAGATCCATATGCGTGCAAACGCCAGCAGGGGGTAATTCTCGCTCCGATCTTGCGCAAGCTCTTCGAAGGTGCAGACGCTGCCGTCGGTGCGGCGCGGCAAGTGGCTTCCGGTGAGCCGAAAGCTCGCAGCCGTGGGCATGGCAGCCCCTTGGATTAGCGGCGCGATCGAGGCAAGGTCGGTGTCATCGAGACGATGGACGACCGCGCGTTCAGCATACCGTCGCTGGAGAAGCTGGCGCACCTGCTGCTCATCGGCAATGACCCAGCCAATCCCGAGCGATCGGAACAGTGCGACCGTGCCCGTGCTGGGCTGCTCGCTGACACCGTGCAGCTCGACAAGGTACTGCGCTTTTGGTACCGCCTCGCCCAGCTCGATGCAGAGTCGGTCCAACCGTTCGTGGGGCGACGGCGGCGGTTCCTGACCAAACAAGATGTCCAGGCTTTTGGCAAAACGCTTGCGCTTTTGTTTTTGAAGTGCAGCGCCCACGCGCGCGCGAACCTCGGCATAGTTTTCGAAAAGCTGCTTGGCACTGCACGGTGTTACGGCAAAGCTCAACTGAAGTGCAAAGCCAAGCTCATGGGCAAAAGCGCGAGTAATATCGTGCTGCGCCTCCTCCAACACGCGCTGGTTGTTAGCAGTATTGGGCACCAGCAGTTCGAAATTTCCCC
>JBBIUD010000121.1:0-5487 GCA_037440485.1 Chlorobiota bacterium | reverse complement strand
GCAGTTGAAGATGGAGAAGGTTTGATGCTGATTGGATTGTGCGGCGTAGGACACAAAGCGCATGTCCGCGCGATGCATCGTAGTGGAAAAACTCTGTACTCCACTGGTTATTGCTTTCCTCGATACCGACAAGGCTACTATGGGGGAGGAAAGTTAGCTCGAGAGCAATAGCGTGTGCATCCGTGTCCGGAAGTTGAATGGTAAAGGGCGGGAGTCGCACAGAAGAGCATACCGCTTGCTGGTGAAGGGGCAGTGGATCGCTTGGTGGTTGTATCGGTATGGCTGCGTGCGTGCTATCGAAGTTGAGCGAGACCACCAGAGCATCGGCGAGTGTGATGTCGCCGCTTCCATCGCAATCGGCGTAGGTTGCGCGTGCGTCGTCCCAGGCTAAGGCTGCCTGTGGCTGCCACTGCGTGCTCGCCGGTTGGCGCCGGTAACCACGGAGCAGTCCGCTGGCTGTTCCCTGACCGAGGTAGAGTGCGACGGTGCTGTAGTCGCGCTGGTCAACCCGTCCGTCGTTGTTGGCATCACCGGGGAAAACCCAGACAAAGCCGTGGATGCGTGCCGTATAGGCTTCGACACTGAGCGGCACAAGCTGTGGCGGTGTCCCGGCGACAACTGCTTCGGCGTTGATAGCATCAAATTGAACCAAGCTTCGGTGGGGAGCATTCGGCAGCACTGCAAAGTCAAGATGCACGACAGTCGGTGAATCTATTCCTCGACCGGTGGAGGCTTCACCGGAAAGGACGCCAATGGAGATACTGCCAGCGCCCGTTGCTGTATCGGAGCGATCAATCACGTACACACTCTGCCGACCGAGCTGGCGCGGCTTCCACGCTGCAAGCCGGATATACTGAGCGCTGGTATAGCGTAGCTCAGCGCTGACGGCAGTAACCCCGCTAAGACCACTGACGACAATATCCAGACCGAAGAGCTTGGTTGCGGTGACAACCGATTGATCGGCGGTCGGATCGGTTCGGACAAATCGCAATGATTGACCGGTGGCTGTACTCAGGGAGAGCGTCAGTGCAAAAAGATAGATGATCGTGCGCATGCGGAATCAGCCTCCTGCTGTTTGATCCGAAGGGGCAAACATTGTGCCAGTGCGCTACGGTGGTGAGGAGATGTGGTCGAGTGGCTTGGTAAGCATACCTGCTGCAGCAAAGTCGTGGGCTGTCGCATCGAGGATGCCGTTGATGAAGACGCTGCTTTTTTCGGTTGAGTAGCGTTTGGCCAGTTCGAGTGCTTCGTTGATGCTGACTTTGACGGGAATATCCTCAAAGCGAAGCATTTCGGTAATTGCAATCCGCATGATCTGGCGGTCTAAGTGAGCAATACGCTCGAACTCCCAGTTGAGGGCGTGGCGCTCAATTTGTTCGTCGCAGACTGAGCGATGAGTCAGGACTTCCTCCAACAGGCGGTTGGCATAGTCGAGATCACTCTGGCGCCAGTGAATCGGTACATCGCTTTCGAGTTCGGCAACCTCGTCGGGACGGAGCATGCGATCGGGTTCAACCGCTGGTACTTCGCCATCGGCAAAAAGGCGAAAGAAGATGTGCTCAAAGTGCAGCATCCGATGCGTGGCTGCAACCTCGTAGGCAGCGAGCACCTGGAAGACCTTCTCGCGAGCTAAGCGGCGATTACCATCGGCCCGCTGGTGACGGCGAACCGGAAATGGTTCGATCGCTGCAATGGCTGGTTGTTTCATCAGGCAAAGAACGCAACGTACGCTGCGAAAATAGCGCAGCAGCAGTGCTACTGATTTCGTATGCTGGGATTGCCAACGTAAGTGCGATGAATATGCTGGACACTCGCGATGCGCTCTTCCGCAATGCGATTGGATGCTTCGATAGTGAGAATAGATTGTTCCTGCGCAGTGCGGAAGATGCGGAGCAGTGTATCGTAGATGCTTTCCACTTTGCGCACTACCTGATCGCGGCTCCAGTGCTCGATTTCGCTAGTGACGTTGATAAGTCCGCCAGCGTTGATGACATAGTCGGGAGCGTACAGAATACCACGCTCGGCAAGCATCTGGGCGTGGCGTTCTTCGTCGGCGAGCTGATTGTTGGCACCACCGGCAACGATGCTGCAGCGCAACTGCGGTATGGTCGTGTCGTTGAGAACAGCACCAAGCGCATTGGGCGAGAAAATGTCGCATTCGGTCGTATAGATCGCGTCCGGTTCGACGTACTCAACGCCATACTCCTGGCAAAGCTGCTGGGCTTTCTCCTGGAAAATATCGGTGATTACAACATGAGCACCATCGCTGACGAGTTTGGCGACAAGGTTCCGTGCGACGTTCCCTGCTCCCTGGACAGCAATGCGGCGTCCAGCCAATGACTCAGTGCCGAAGACGACTTTTGCTGCGGCTTTGATGCCTACAAACACACCGAGTGCCGTGTAGGGTGATGGATCGCCGCTACCATACTCACCACCAACGCCGGTGACGTAGCGCGTTTCCATTCGTATCCATTCCATATCGCGGACGGTTGTGCCAACATCCTCGGCGGTGATGTATCTGCCACGTAAGGTTTCGACGAAGCGTCCGTAGCTGCGGAAGAGCATCTCGCTTTTCTGCGTGTGTGGATCACCGATGATGACAGCCTTGCCGCCACCTAAGTTGAGTCCAGCAACCGCTGCTTTGTAGGTCATACCACGCGACAGACGGAGCACATCAGTGATCGCGTCGGTTTCGCTGGCATACTGCCACATTCGCGTTCCACCCAATGCTGGTCCGAGCGTTGTGTCGTGGATCGCAATGATCGCCCGCAGCCCTACCTGCGGATCACTGCAGAAGACGACTTGCTCATGCCCGAACAATTCTAATTGCGTAAACATGAATAGTCCTTGTAGTGAAACAGTGACAGAAAAACTTGGGAGTGCAAAGATACTGTTTGCTTCCACGGCGGTTGATGCATTTGGTTTACACCGATTTTTTGTGTAATTTTCAAGCAGCTCAACGAATGTCTGGAGGTCGCTATGCGCTGCGGTACCCTCTGCTTTGCACTTGCGGTTGTATTCTTTTTGGCTGCAGCGGCTCATGCGCAGCAGACGACGCGGGGACGTGATTTTTATGTGGTGTTCCTTCCGAACTACCACAACAACGGCGACTATGCAGCCGATAGTCTCTACCTGTTTGTTGTTGCTGATCAACCGACCACGGGAACGATTACCTACACCAACAATCTTGGACAGACACAAACACAAGCGTTTACGATCAGCAATCCCCAGCAAATTTTTGTTCATCGCGTTCAGTATCGGAACTATGAGCTGTTTGGCTACAACAACAATGGCACCTTCTTTACGCCAAACGAGAACGAAAGGATTAGCCCGCGGGTCTTTCGCGTCACAGCCGATCGCGATGTTGCCGTCTATGCACTCAACCAGGCGCTGACGACCAGCGATGCGACACTGGTTCTGCCCGTGACAACCTTAGGGACTGAGTACTACATCATGAGCTACAATACCGACGGCATTCTCAATCCCAACGGCACCCTCAGCACGCAAACAACACCATCGGAGTTTGCTATTGTCGGAGTCGAGGACGGAACCGATGTGACGATTTACCCCACGGCACCGACGACCGAAAGTGGTATGCAAATCAAAACAGTTCGGCTCAATCGCGGTCAGGCTATCCTCTACCAGGCTGAGTTTTCACGAACAAATTTGAACTACGACCTGACGGGAACCCGTATCGTCGCATCAAAAAAAGTCGCTGTCTTTGCGGGTCACCAGCGAGCATTAGTGCCGGTGCAAGGGCGCGGACAATTATCCTCGCGCGACCAGCTCTACGAACAAATGATCCCACGCTCTGTTTGGGGAACAACCTACATCATCACTCCACTGGCAGAACCACAAGGAGCGCAACCACCCTCGCAGGGGCTAACCGATCTCTACCGCGTCCTGGCTGCCGAGAATGGGACAGAAATCAAAATCAATGGGCGTGTGGTTGCTGTTTTGCAGCGTGGGCAATACTACCAAGCACCACTCACCCAAGCAGCCTTGCTCGAAGCAAATCAACCGGTGATGGTTGCGCTCTTCAAGCGCTCGTTTTCCGGTAGTGGTTCACTCCAATTAGGCGATCCCTTCATGATGATCATACCCCCGCGGCGCCAGTACCTTGCGCGGTACCGGTTCCAGTCGTGCCAGGTTGCACATCCCAATGGTGGCAACACTTACTACGAGCAATACATCACCGTTGTCACCACTCCAAACAACGTCCGGAGCATTTTGCTCGATGGAGATACACTCAATGCGGAGTTCAAGGAGGTGCCGAACACCTGCTACGTGTATGCCAACGTCCGGGTCACCGATGGCGCACATACAATCGAAAGCCCGCGTCTGTTTGGGCTGTACGTCTATGGCTACGGATACGCTGATTCGTACGGCTACATCGGCGGTATGGCATTTCTGCCGGATGTAGAGGATGTCACCGTCAGTGCTGGTCCTGACCATGAGGTGTGTTTCGGCGATAGTGTGACGCTGGCAGTCCAGGGCAATGCCTATGCAGTGCGATGGAGCGTCGCACCGGGCTATCCATCGGTGGTCATCCCGTGTGATACATGCCATCAAATTACCATCAAGCCAAACGTGACAACGAGACTGCAGCTTGTCGGCTTTGATTCGCTCGGATGCAGCGTCAGTGATGATGTGCTCATCACGGTCTATGGCAAGCCGCAGCTTCGTATCCGCCCCGATACCGTTGTGTGTGGGGATGTAACCGTTACCATTACCGCTGAGGGAAGTTTCCAAAGTATCCAGTGGCAGCCAACCGAAGGGCTTGGATGCAGTATCTGCCCCCAAACGACGGTGACACCACAGCCAGGCAGGGAGATTGTCTATACAGCCATTGCTCGAAACGCGAATTCCGAACGGTGCGAAAAGCGCGATAGCATTCGCGTGCGGTATGCGCCGGGACTATTGGGCAAGATACCGCCATTGGTCACGCTCTGCGAGGGTGATAGTCTGGTGCTATCGCTCGACTATGGCGGCAGGGTTCGCTGGACGCCGGTGCAGGGTCTCAGTTGTAGCGATTGCAAGACGGTTACCATCCGTCCCCAGCGGACAACACGCTACACGGTCGTCGGTGATTCTGCTGGCTGCACAACGCAAGCAACCATCGAGGTGCGCGTGGTTGCCAAACCAACGCTGGCACCTCTGCGTGATACGACGATTTGCGCTGGCGAAAGCGTCCAGCTTCAACTCATCGCAACCGGAGCAGAAAATATCAGCATTTCTCCTGCACTCGAAGTGTCCTGCACCGGATGCTTGACGCCAATCTTTACACCGACCGAAACGCGAACCTATACCGTCACCATCAGTGCTGGCAGTGGAAACAACCTGTGCAGTGTTCGCGACTCGCTCACCATCACGGTCAACCCGCGCCCAACGGTGACAGTTCATTCGCCTGTGGTGCTCTGCCAGGGAGATACAGCAACTTCTGTCGTGCGCATTTCCGATGCTGAGCATGTGCAGTGGGAACCAAGC
>JBBIUD010000120.1:0-5517 GCA_037440485.1 Chlorobiota bacterium | reverse complement strand
CGGACCGCACCACTCAGCAGAAAAATCCACCAGCACCGGCGTATCGCCCGCAATAAGCTCACCAAGATTTGCCATTGGAAAAACGCAAAATGATTACACATTGCCGTGGAAGACGAATCGAGCTGCTCTTCCGTGTGCACCGGCTCAAACAAAGCATGCCATTCAACGTTATTAGCACGGCTTCTGTCAAAGCAGCACTGTTTTGTTCCACCCTTTCGGCTTGCTATGCTTGTTCGGATTGTTGTGTTTGTTCTTTTGTCCATTGCAGCGTCAGCCCAGATTATTACAGGCACTGTTACCGATAGTTCGACCGGAGCATCGGTCATTGGCGCAACCGTTACACTGCGAAAGCCGAGCGGTGAGGTCATCAGCGGCGCAATCACCGATCGAGCAGGCAACTTCTCGTTCCGCGGCTCAGAAGGGTTTTTCCTGCTCCGCATTCATTCGATCGGCTACGATACCCTAACGCGTCCGCTACGCGTCGGAAATACCGACACGCTCCGGCTGGGTGCTATCCGCTTGCATCCATCGAGTGTGCAGGCTCGCGATGTTGTCGTCGAAGAAACTGCCCCTCGGATTGAAGTCAAAGGAGATACGCTCGAATACAACGCAAGCCAATTCAAGACTGAACGCAACGCTGACGCCGATAAACTTGTTGCCAAACTTCCTGGTGTCGAGGTCGAGGGTGGGCAGGTTCGCGCCCAGGGACAAACGGTGCAGCGAGTACTCGTAGATGGAAAGCCATTTTTCGGTCAGGACCCCATGGCAACACTACGCTCGCTCCCTGCCGAGATCGTCGAGCGTGTGCAGGTTTTCGATCAACAGAGCGACCAAGCACAGTTTACCCGCTTCGACGATGGAGAGCGAATCAAGACTATCAACTTGGTTACTCGTCCGGACCGCCGCAATGGGCAGTTCGGCAAGCTCTACGCCGGCTATGGCGAGAATACGCGCTACACAGCCGGCGCAACGATCAATTATTGGGGTGGCGAGCAGCGCGCATCTGTGCTGGCAATGAGCAACAACATCAACCAGCAGAACTTTGCCATCGAGGACATCCTTGGCATGTTTGGTGGAGGCAATCCCTTTATGCGGATGATGGGAAGCGCTTTTGGCGCGATGCGGCAAAGTGTACGCACCAGCGGCGGCGGACCTGGCTTTCTCAACAACTTCTTGGTCAATCCCAGCGAGGGCATCACCACCAGCCATGCGGCAGCCATCAATTACTCCAACGAATTTGGTTCATGGCTTGACCTAACGGGAAGTTATTTTTTGAATACCTCAACAACCGATGCCCAGCAATCGCTCAACCGGCAGCTTTTCGTCAGCGACTCAATCACACAGCAGAACTTTCAGACTACCAACACCACAACACGCAACCTCAACCATCGGCTCAACATCCGTGCTGACATTACACTCGACTCGATGAATTCAATCCTCCTGACACCGCGCCTGACGTGGCAATCGAGTGATCGCTCCCAGAGTGCGCGAACCGCCACAGCACTGGATGCACGGCTGCTCAATCAGCTCTCCACATCAACACACACACCCGCGTCGGGCTTCACAAGCAACACCGAACTGCTTTACCGCCACCGCTTTCAAACCGACGGACGAACATTCTCAACACGACTCCAGTGGAATCAGTGGTCTAACTCAACCGACCCAGAAACCCACTCACTCAACCAATTTTTCACCGACGGTGCACCTCGATACGACACAATCGAAACGACCCAGCCTCAGGACGGAACCACACGCACACTGAGCGCAAACGCTATCTACACCGAACCACTGGCAGAACGCCACCAACTGCAGCTTGGCTACACACTCAGCCGTACAACCACTGACTATGCTCGATCCTGGAATCAACCCCAGGGAGCAAATTCGATCTCTGCCGAGTGGACAACAACAAGCGCCGCGCTCGAGCATCGCCCCAGCGCACGCTATAAGCTCATCCTTGGTTCACCCGATACCAGCAGCGCAACTCAACTGATGAGCAGCATCATGGGCAGCTTTGCCCCGCGTGGTATGCGCCGCATGATGCAGCAAAGCGGTGTTGGCATCTGGAACATCGAGCTGGGTGCCGACTACCAAGGCATAACCTTCGACGCTGGACAAACCGGCTCCATCAACATCGGTGGTACATCCATCCCAGACACATTCTCGCTCCGCCGACAGTTTCACAACATCCTTCCGACACTTTCGATTTCAACTCGACCGTCGCTGACGAGCTTTTTGCGTCTGTGGTACTCCACCCAAACAAACTTGCCCAGCGTTTCTCAATTGCAGGAAGCGCTCGATAACACCAATCCGCTCCAGCTCTCCATTGGCAATAGCCAGCTCAGCCAAGAGTACACCCACTCGCTGTGGTTCAACTACGGCACGTTCGATCTTGCGACAGCGACAACATTTTTTACCACACTGACCGTCAGCAGAACCGATCAGCGGATTGCCAATGCCGTCGTCGTTGCAGCAACCGATACAACGATTCTCCTCCCGCTGGCAAGTGGGAACAGGAGTATTCCGCTGGCAGCAGGAACGCAGCTTTCGCGCCCGGTCAATCTCGATGGGTATTGGAATGCAACTGCGTTTGTGCTCTACAGCCAGCCGGTGACGCTCTTTCAACGCATTAGGCTCAACACTGGTGTTTCCCTTGGCGTGAGCTACCGCCGTGAACCAAGCTTGGTCAATGGCGCAGAAAATATTGCACACGCAGGAACGGTAACCCCCGGCATCAACATCACCAGCAACATCAGCGAAAATCTCGACTTCACCATCAGCGGGCGCACTGCCTGGAATACCGTCGAGAACACCATTCGCCGCGAACTCAATCAACGCTTCGCGACCCACACAATACTTGCGCGCGGAACCTACATCACCAGCGATTCATCGGCATGGCTCGATGGCTGGGTCCTGACGGCAGATTTCAATTACGTGGCGACAACGGGCTTGGCACAAGGATATAACGTCGCGGTGCCCTTGCTCAACGTTGGCATCGGCAAACGCTTCCTCGATGGTCGGGGTGAAGTGCGGCTTTCGGTTTTTGACCTGCTCAATCGCAACAACTCGATCAACCGCACCGTAGGCAGTAGCTATGTGGAAGACACGCAAACGGTTGTTCTCCGTCGCTATGCACTGCTGAGCGTAACCTACTTTTTGCGTGCCTTTAGCGGTCGCTAAGTCTGCCTGCCGGCAGATTGGTGCACACGCACCGCTACACCAGCAGCAGATCGCGCGGAGCTGTCGTTAGCAACTCGATATCACGCTCGCCAACGTACACATCGTCTTCGAGCCGCATACCGAATTGCCCTGGCAAGTAAATCCCCGGTTCGATGGTCACCACGCATCGTGCAGGAACGACACCATGCGTATTACGCGACGATAGCGCTGGTGGCTCGTGGACCTCGATTCCTAATCCATGTCCCAGTGAATGGCGAAAGAATTCCCCATACCCGGCATTCTCAATAATGCTGCGTGCGGCACGGTCCACTGCTGCTGCTGCAACGCCTGCATGAAGCTGTTCAATGGCATGCTCGTGGGCAGCACGCACTGCATTCCACGCTCGCTGTACTGCCGATGGCACACGATGACCAACATAAAACGTTCGAGTCATATCGCTATGGAATCCCTCGATGCGACAGCCAAAGTCAACGGTGACCACATCCCCTTTCCGCAGCCGACGCTGGGAAGCACGCCCGTGGACAAAGGCACCATGTTCACCAGAGACAACAATGATTTCGAAGGCGTCGGCTTCTGATCCCATGCGACGCGCGCGATAGGATAGCTCCGCCGCTATCTCGGATTCTCGCATCCCTGGTCGCACCTGCTCGACCACCTCTTGATACACCGCGCTGGCGATCTGCGCTGCTTTTTTGATGGCGGCAACTTCCTCGGGGAATTTCACCATTCGCAAATAGTCAAGCAAAAAAAGCCGTCGCAGCTTGACGCCCCGCATGGCTTTCCGCAGCGCTACATGCTGGGTTAGCGTGATGTGCTCGTGTTCGATACCGAGCGCAGCAACAGATTCGCGAGCACAGATTTCTGCCACACCCGGAATAAAGTCTCGCGTGATGTGCACCCGAAGCGATGGCAGTGGCGCAAGCTCGGTTTTGACCTGCTCGGCATAACGATCGTCGGTGAAAAAGTGAACGCTCCGCGGCAATACCAGCAGCAGAGCATTCGATCCAGAAAACCGCGTCAGGTACCGGATGGTCGGTAGATGCACAATGAGCGCACCGTCGAGCTGCGCCGATTGAAGGCTGGAACGGATCTGCTGTAATCGCCAGCGCTGTGGGTTAGTGGGCATTCGGCACGCTCATATCGAGTTTTTTCTGCTTGGGGGTTGTGGCAAACACGTAATCCCAGAGTGGATTGCTCACCCCGAATGCAGACCGATCGTCCACGTAATGATGCTTCATGTGATAGGCTTTCAAAAACCGTCCGATCCGTCCGCGCATTTGCCAGTGGTGCGTCATGTAGTGAATCGAGTCGTATGCGACGTATCCCGCCACAAAGCCCGCAAAAAATCCTTCATGCCAGCCCGGGGGAAAGATCACACCGAACGCCAGGTAGAGCACCGTTGCCAGCGGTACACTGACCAATAGCGGCATCACCAAGCGTGTGCGATCTCGCGGATAATCGTGATGGACGCCGTGCACCAAAAAATGCAGTCGCTTTCCCCACTGGCTCTTCGGCTCGTAGTGAAAAACAAAGCGATGGAACACATACTCAAACAGCGTCCAACCAAAAATGCCAAACACAGCACTGGCAACGATCTGATACCATGCCAACACCTGCGCCGACCGAACAAGCATCCACATCACAACGGGTACATACACCACCACCGGTGTCGCTGGATGAATGTGGGAAAAGTACTCCAGGATGGGATTCTTGAACAGGCGGACCGTTTCATCTTTATTCGAAACGTACATTGCCATGGCACACATCTGGGGTGATGGTGGAACCTTGAGGCAGTGCGAAATTACGGATGCCGTCGGTTGCATGGTGCTGAAAATGAGATTCCGACTGTGTAATTTGCATGCGCAGCAATGGTCACACCGTTTCCTTTATGACCCGTCGGCAAGGCATCGGACTTATCCTTGGAGCGCTGGCTGTTATAGCGCTGGTGTTCTGGCAGGTCAGTAACGTCATCCGTATCAATACGCTGCTGGTAACGATCGAGCAGAAGCAACGCACGCTCGACTCACTCCAGTGGCGAGCACGGCAGGAGCAGATCGCTATCGCACGCTTAGAATCAGCCGAGCGTATCTGTCGTCTTGCTCGCGAGCGATTTGGCTTGCGCGAGTCTGAACAACCGCCGATCATTGTCTCTGCACAAGAGCCATGAGCATCGAACATCTGGTCACCTATCAGCCGCGATTACTTCGGTGGCGACGACGGGCAGTCGTCGGTCTGATGACCCTTCTTGCGGCGGCGATTGTCGTGCGGCTTGTGACAGTCCAGATATTCGAGCGCGAACGCTGGCAGACACTGGCTGATCAGCAGTACCGCGCCACAATT
>JBBIUD010000119.1:0-5521 GCA_037440485.1 Chlorobiota bacterium | reverse complement strand
ACTCGTCGCCTGACGTCCGCTAAACACCACCCCATCGAAGGTCACCCCATCGCAGCCATCGCTGACGCTATTGCCCATCAGCTCCGCACACACTGCCCAGTTCGAGCCTCCCGTTCCCGTCGCACTAATCGTCACGTTCTTGAACGTCACGAAGTCAGCATTGAGCAACCGTACCGTCGGCTCTCCACCGGCTACTCCCGTCTCATTCAACGCCGCCGTCTGCGTCGTACCACCGTTGTGGACAATGATGACCGATGCTGCGTTACCGTTTTCTGCTTGGAACACGATCGGGCGGCTCTGCTGATTCCCCGGCGGATTGGCGATAAACACGTGACCACTGTACGTCCCAGGTCGTATGTTGAATGTAACTGCGCCTAAGGTGCCGCCCGCAGTCAGTTGATTTGCCGCGGCTGCAACGGTCGGAAAGTCAGGATTGGTTCCGCCGATGGTGTACGTGCCGCTCAAGGCAGCACCAAAAAGGTACGTTGAAGAATAGTCGTTCGATGGAACAGGATCGGTGACACCATTAGGATTCGATGTCCAGGCTTGTACCTGGAGCGCACCGACTTGAGGAAAATTGAAGCTGCCCAAATTGACCGTCGTCGTTTGTCCCGATGGAAGCGAGCCGGTCCATTGTACTGGTGTTTGCGTAACGCCATTGACCGACCAATTGACCGTTACGCTCGTGATTGAATTCCCGCCGTAGTTCTTGATTGTTGCCTGCACAGTATTGTTGCCCGGTGGAAATGGTGGCGGTGTTGAGGTCGTTAGTCCTGTCACTCCAGCATCGTTGTTGGCAATGATATTGAGCGTGAAGTCGCGGAAATCCCCATAGTTGTAGTACGTCGTGTAATTGCCGGCACAAGGATGATTAGCACCCGAATAATACACGTAATCAACATAGTACCAATATCCAAACAACACCCGCATGCGCTTGGGTCCCATGGTTGTACTGCTGGGCACTGTGAAGGATCCGGACGTTGACTGGTAGATGTACCAATACGACGCGACCTGTTCACCGGCATCAAAAAAGTCGCCATCGTTATTCCAATCCACCCAGATGAAAAGATAACCGTCGTAGTAGGAGCCGTAGTAGTTACCCGCAGTGCAGGACCACGTGACCGTTTGCCCAGCAGCACCGTTGAAGGTGTAATTGGAATTTGTGCCGGTGCCTGTGTATGCAGCACCACAGTTCGGATAGGCAGCCGAGTTCGACCACGTGTTCGACCCAATCCCGAAGCTCATGATGCTCATGCAGCCGTAGGATGAGGCATTGGGGCTGCAGACATTCGAAGCAAGCTGTGCAGAAAGTGGCATGCTCAAGAGCAGAATGCCAACCGTTGCAGCAAACAACATGCGGAGCGATTTCATGGCGTACGTCGGAGGATGGTTGGACAAAATTTCTTATGCGCGAAAATAATGCCCCCTCAACGGTACCTGTTTCACTTTGTCAAGAAAATAAATTCTTGTAATGCCAAGTATTTTTTAGAGCCTACGGCAACGTTCCTTCGTGGGAGTTTAAGACCCGGCGGCAATGGCTGATAGCACGCTCTAGATACGTTCCCCAGAGCCGTTCGCGGATAACACCTCGCGACTGGGATGCATGAAAGATTGTGCCGTCGCCAGCGTAGATGCCAACGTGAGAGACGCGCTGTTTACCAGCTAAACGGAAGAAGACTAAATCGCCCGCTTGCAGATCAGACACTCGGACTGCACTACCAGCCAGCGATTGTTGCAGGGTTGTACGAGGGAGGTACACCCCAACGGTTGCAAATACAATCTGCACGTATCCCGAACAATCAACGCATTGCTCGCCCGCGCCTCCCGTACAGTATGGCGTTCCAACCAATGCAGCGGCTGCATCGAGCAACCGCAGTTGAAGCCCACTCATTCCCCTTGTCGCGATCGTTTGTGTGTAGCGAAGACTGCTAGCACATCCCATCGTTAGCAGCAGCACGATCATCGGGATGTGCTTAGCGCTCATCGCTATCGCCCTGGCTAAGGAGCTGCTCGATTGCTCCGCGAAGCTGGTAAAGTCGCCGTGCAATCTGTACTTGCTGTGCGACGCGTGCATCGTAGCGTTTGTTCGATTCAACAATCTCAGCAAGGTACCGCGAACGCTCCGGCGGAATGATTGTCATGCGTGTGCTGATGGGACTGGTGTGTTCGACGTCTGTTGTCCATGGAAGCCGTAGCCGCTGTGCTGCCAAGTCAATGAAGGCACGGTAAAGCGCGTTGGTTCCTTCGTCGTTGAACTGCGATGCAATCGTCCCATAGACCGGCATCGCTTCTAACGGCTGATTCCACATACTGTGCGAACGCTGGTACTGCTTGCGCACATCGCGAAGCGCATCGAGCGCACCGCGCTTGTCGAATTTGTTGATCGCGATCAAGTCGGCGTAGTCAATCATGTCAATTTTTTCGAGCTGCGTTGCAGCGCCATATTCGGGCGTCATAACGTAGAGCGCAATGTCGGCAATCTCGGTCACCTGGGAATCGCTTTGTCCGATGCCAGCAGTTTCGACGATGATCAAATCAATCCCGGCTGCTTTCAGCACCCAGATTGCATCGCGCACGTACGGACTAAGCGCCAAGTTTGCTTGGCGTGTCGCAAACGATCGCATGTACACGCGCGGCGAGAACGCTGCATTCATGCGGATCCGATCGCCCAAGAGTGCGCCTCCTGTCCTTCGCTTCGATGGATCAACCGACAAAATACCAACGGTTTTATCTGGCGAATCTTCCAAGAATCGGCGAACGATCTCATCGGTTAGCGATGACTTTCCCGCACCACCAGTGCCGGTAATGCCGAGGACGCAGCACGGATGATTTCGCTCCCGTGCAACCGCTTCCCACTCGATCGTCGCTTGTCCCCGCTCTAACTCTGAAATCGCCTGCGCAATCGCGCGATCGTCACGATCAGCAACAGCCCGCAGAAGCTCCTCTGGCGCAAACGTCACTGGCGTTTCAAAGTCGCTCCGCTGGAGCAAATCGTTGATCATTCCCTGCAACCCCAGCATGCGACCATCATCAGGCGAATAAATCCGCGTGATGCCGTAGCGCTGCAGCTCTTCTATCTCGGTTGGCAGTATTGTTCCGCCACCGCCACCGAAGATGCGGATGTGCCCACACTCTCGCTCGGCAAGTAAGTCGTACATGTACATGAAAAACTCCATGTGACCGCCTTGGTAGGACGTCACCGCAACTGCTTGGACATCTTCCTGAATTGCACACTGCACAATCTCGGCAACCGAACGGTTATGACCAAGATGGATAACCTCCGCACCGCTTGATTGCATGATTCGCCGCATGATGTTGATCGCTGCGTCGTGCCCATCAAACAGCGATGCTGCCGTTACAATGCGAATGCGGTGTTTAGGGCGATAGGGTTGGACTGTCATGCTCACACTCAAACGTCAGTGATTGAACTGCACAAATTTCGGAAACCAACAGCATCGCACCGAACGCTACGGAACTTTTCGCTCCATGTGTGTGCTTGTTGGAGCGTGTTTGCTCTACGCTTGATTGCCGCATGGACCGACCGCGTGTCACCCTGTTTTGGTTTCGGCGTGACCTTCGACTTGAGGACAATCGTGGACTCAGTGCCGCACTTGCGCATGGTCTGCCGGTTGTGCCTTTGTTCATCTTCGACCGAACGATACTCGATCAACTCGACGATCGCCGCGATCGGCGCGTTACGTTTATTCACCGGTGCATTCGACAACTCTCCACACAATTGCGCACCTATGGTAGTGACATTGTTGTGTTGCATGCTACACCTCTCGGAGCATTTGCTCAGGCTCTCGAGCGATTCGACGTTGCTGCAGTCTTTACCAATCGCGATTACGAACCTGCTGCAATCGAACGCGATGCTTCAATCGAGCGCTGGCTCCGCGAGCGAGGAATCCCGTTCTACACATTCAAAGATCAGTGCATCTTCGAGCGGAACGAGATCGTCAAGCCTGACGGCTCACCATACACCGTGTACACACCCTACAGCAAAGTGTGGAAGGCGAAACTAACAGCGAACGATTACGCCGAATGCACCACAGGCCATCTTCTCGATCGCTTTTGGAAAACGCGGCCGCTGAACATTCCCTCGTTGGCGGAAATCGGATTTGAAGAAAGCACACTCGACATTCCCTCGCTCCACCTCGATGAGCAAACACTTCTGCGCTACAAGCAGCAGCGCGACTATCCAGCGCTCGATGCGACCTCGCATGCAAGCGTGCATCTGCGTTTCGGTACGATCAGTGTACGCTCACTGGTTCGTCGCGCTCTCGAGCTTGGCGCAGACGCCTGGCTCGGCGAGCTTATTTGGCGCGAGTTTTTCATGATGATACTGGCAAATTTCCCGCACGTGGTGCAGCATTCATTCCATCCGGCATACGATGCCATCCGCTGGCGCAACGACCCAGACGACTTCCAACGGTGGTGCGAGGGCAGAACTGGCTACCCTCTGGTTGATGCTGGCATGCGCCAACTCAATGCAACAGGCTATATGCACAATCGGGTCCGGATGGTTGTCGCATCCTTCCTGACCAAGGATTTACTGATTGACTGGCGATGGGGCGAGGCATACTTTGCTGCTAAGCTTCTCGACTATGAGCTATCGAGCAACAACGGCAATTGGCAGTGGGCGGCTGGCACTGGCTGCGATGCTGCGCCATACTTCCGTGTGTTCAATCCGTTGCTCCAACAAGCAAAGTTCGATCCAACCGGTCAATACATCCGTCGCTGGATACCAGAGCTGGAAACACCGGATTATCCGCCTCCGATGATTGACCACACCCTTGCAAAAGAACGCGCCATTACTGCCTATCGAGTGGCTTTAGAAGCAAGCGGCAAAATCATTCGTCGGAGCTAACGTAACGTTCGAATGCACCTGCACGTATCGTGCTTGTGACCAACGCTACGATTCGACTTCTTCCCAGCGGCGTTCATCGAAAATGAGCTGTCGGCAAAGCTCCCGACCGCGCTCGTCTATGGTGTAGAGCGGCACAATTTTCGAGGCATGCACGATCGCAAGATCAAGCCCAGCTTCGACAGCGTGGTGCAGAAAAACGGAATTGAGAATGTGCCGAATGCGAGGCGAAAGACCAAATGAACAGTTGCTGATGCCGAGAATCGTCGCTACACCAGGCATGCGTTGCTTGATTAGCCGGATAGCCTCCAGCGTTGCCATTGCACTCTGTCGCAGATCTTCCTGTCCAGAACCGAGCGGGAAAGTCAGCGGATCGAAAATCAAATCCTGTGGGCGCATACCATGAACATTTACCGCATGATCGCGAATACGCTCAGCAATGGACACTTTCTTTTCGACCGTGTAGGCTTGCCCTTCCTCGTCAATGGACAGTGCCACGACGGCAGCACCAAATCGCTTGGCAAGGCGCAAGATCGCATCGGCTTTTTGGGTTCCATCCTCAAAGTTGATCGAGTTGATGATGGCACGTCCTCCGTAGAGCTTGAGCGCTTCTTCGAGGACAGCAACTTCGGTGGAATCAAACATCAGCGGAATGAT
>JBBIUD010000118.1:0-5547 GCA_037440485.1 Chlorobiota bacterium | reverse complement strand
ATGGAATGACCATCGAAATCGGTGGCAGTGCTGACGTTTTGGGAGACATTGGTCGTAACCGGAAGCTTGCCCAAGAGCGTGCACGTGTGACGGAGGAATTCCTTCGCGCACAGGCTGGCAGAAAGCAGGTTCATATCGTTGCACGTGGCATCGAGCGTCGTTTCAGCGATGCCACGCCAGAAGGGCGTTTCTTGAATCGCTCCATACGGGTTACTCTTCGCTAAAGAGAAAATAACCAGAGCGGCTTGTTCGTTAGACCTGCCCAGTTTTACAATGACCTCGCACGAATGTCCCGAAAAACGTCGCCATTTCGATTGCTCATTGACCTTGTTGAGCTTGAAGCGCGGGATATTGGTCTGTTGATTGGATACGGTATACTGGTCAGCATTTTTTCTCTGTCAGTACCCCTGGCAGTTGATCTTCTGGTAACGACTATCGCTGCTGGTACGATCACCTTACCGCTGATCGTTGTAGCCGTGGCACTGACTGTGCTACTTGCCGTCAGTGGCATTTTTAGCATCGTTCAGCTTTACGTTGCTGAGCTCATCGAGCGGAGAATTTTTGTGCGAACCACTTGCCAAACAGCATCGAATTTGTGGGAAACCGATGTCCGCGAGTTCGAGCATACCAATGTCCTTTCGCTGCTCAATCGCTTTTTCGACGTTGTCAACGTTCAAAAAGTCTTCACCAAGCTGACGCTCGATACCATCACTGCTGCCCTTTCGATAATCGTTGGCTTGGTCTTTATGGCAATCTTTAGCTCGCTGCTGTGGGGACTAACCACACTGCTTGTTCTACTAACGATCACACTCATCATTTTAGCTGGCTATGGTGGAGTCCGTACCAATCTCGCCGAATCCGATGCTAAGTATGCACTTGCCGACGCTCTTGACGAAGTTGGTGTCAACATCATAAGCTACAAAGCCCTCTCGACAGCGCAGCACATCGTTGACCGCTTCGACTTACCGCTCCAGCGCTGGCTGTCGAACCGCAAAGCACATTTCCGGATCATCGTTCGTCAGCAAATTATAGCGACTGTGTTACGCATCGTCATGATCGTCACCATCCTATTGGTTGGTGGTCTGCTTGTGATCGATCGCCAAATATCCCTCGGTCAGCTTGTTGCCAGTGAGATTATCATCCTGCTCTTTTTGAGCAGTATCGAAAACATCATCAAGCAAATACCCTCGTTTTTCACACTCCTGACGTCGCTGTCGAAGCTGGAACAACTGACTAATCTTCGCCATGAGGTCAACGGAAATGTACCCTTCTTGCTCAACGGAAAGCCCGGTGGTCTGAAGGTGGAATTTATCGAAGTCAAGTTTTCGTATAAACCGAACGCACCGCTTCTACGGTCGGTGAATTTGAAGATCATGCCGTCTGAACGCATCTGCATCGTCGGAACAAGTGGGACAGGAAAATCCACTCTCGCCTTGATGATGCTGGGGTTTATTCAACCGGAATACGGCTCTATCTTCATCAACGACTACGATTCACGGCTACTTGACCGCACAACGTACCGCCACCACATTGGCTATATCAAGACCAGCGATGAAATCATCAACGGTACCATACTGGACAACATTGTGTGGGGACGAACGCACCTATCGCAGGAGGACATTCGCTGGGCGCTCAAAATTGCGATGCTCGACCGCTGGCTGGAAGGCACGGAAAAAGGACTCTTGACGCCGGTCGGTCCCCGAGGAGAGAATCTTTCAACAGGTCAAATACGCCGGATCATGATTGCGCGAGCAATTGTCCATCGTCCGCAATTGCTCATCATTGACGAAGGGTTCAATGGCATCGAAGATAACATCAAACTGCAGATAGCCAAACAACTCTACGACAGAGCCAATCCATGGACAGTTGTGACGATTTCGCACGATCCAGAGATTGTCGCGGAAGCCGAAAAAGTTGCTGTTCTCCATGATGGCTACATTGTCGAATACGGCACAATCAGCTCGTTGCTCCAGGAGCCGGAAAGCACCCTGGCACAGCTATTCCCAACTCTTCAGAGTATCATCAACGAGCAGCGGCGATGACTGAGCATCCCGTTCAAGCTGAATCACGCAAGCAGCGCCGACCGCGGAAAGCACGTCAGCGGGTGCTTTCGGGAATCTATGTCCGCGCGCTGGACGACATCGAAGCGCCACCACTGATCCGCCGTTACCTGCGTATCGTGCTGATCATGTTTGTGGTGATCCTGATGGTGCTATTCATAACACCATGGGTGCAAACGGTAGTTGCCGATGGACGGGTGACAGCACTTAGTCCGGTGGAGCGTCCGCAGTACATCAATGCACAAATCACTGGTCGCCTGGTGCGGTGGTATGTTAGCGAGGGAACGCATGTTTTTCCTGGGGATACGATTGCCCTGCTCCAGGACATTGATCCCAAGTTCCTTGATTCAAACATCGTCAGTCGTGCACGCGCTCACGTCGAGTGGCTCCAGCAGCGCGCAGTCCAGTTAAAGCAACAGATTGAAGCGATCTCGGCACAGCTCAACGCTGAGCTTCAAGCTCAGAGCGCTGCGATCAGTGCCGCTTCGCAGTACATCGTTCAGGCACAGCAGAAACTTACAGCAGCACGAGCAACTTACGAGCAAGAGACACTCGAGCTGCAAATAGCTGAGCAGCGCTATAAGGACCGAAAAGCGCTCTACGAGCAAGGTTTACGATCGTTACGAGAATTTGAAAGTGCGCGACTGGCTCTCCAACAGGCGCAAGCCCGCTTCAATCGTGCTCAAGCCGACCTCCGCGCTGCCCAAAGTCAGCTCGAACAAGCCGAGCAAGAACTCCAGCTCAAACAAAACGAGTGGAACGCAAAAATTCAGTACACTCGTAGCAATCTGACTAAAGCCCAAGAATCACTTTCAGCGGTTGAGGCAACTATTAGCAAAGCACTCATTGACCAGTCCAATATCCAGGTACGCCGGGATTATGCAGTTGTGCGCTCTCCCATCGAAGGCATTGTCGTCCGGTTGTATTCTCTCGGACCTGGCGAAACCATCAAGCAAGGAGATCCCATAGCGATCGTCATGCCTGATATTCGATCGCTTGCCGTCGAGCTGTTAATCAAAGGCAACGATGCACCACTTGTCTATCCTGGTCAAAAGGTGCGTATTCAGTTTGATGGTTTCCCAGCATTGCAGATTTCAGGATTTCCGCAGGTCAATATTGGCACCTTTGGCGGAGTTGTTTCCGTTGTTGATGCTGTTGACGACGATCGAGGGAGCGGTATGTTCCGGGCAATCATCAAACCTGACTCAACAGACCAGCCGTGGCCGCATTCAACAGTTCTTCGCCCAGGAACCAAAGCACGTGGCTGGATGCTGCTCAAAACCGTTCCGCTCGCCTTTGAAATTTGGCGACAACTCAACGGCTTTCCACCATCGCTCAAGGAGCCGCCACCACTGCGACGCAAGCCAGCACGACGAGGTCCAACGACAACAACAGCAACCGAGTCGAAAGATGAACAGCCGCTGTTCAACACCGACGGCGAATCCAAGGAATGATGCGATTTTCTTCCTTGTTGCTTTGCCTTGTATTGGCTTCCGCGGTGCTGAATGCACAATTCGAACGTACCATACCATTGGTACTGCGTACTGACAGCAGCTTCTTGTTTTCGCAGACTGCACCTGCCGATACCTTACCCATCGAGCGTTACTTGAGCCTTGTGCAGCAGCAACATCCGGAAATACGCATTGCTGCTGCTGCACGCGATCGGGCAAGCGGCGCTGAGCTGAGCGCCTGGGGATTACTCGATCCGAGACTGACGCTCCAGGCTGCAACAAAAAGCTATGACGGCGGACTCAAAAACAATGAACTCCAGGCATCGCTCCCGCTTTACTGGGGACAACGCATGTCGCTTGGGTTTCGTCGCGCAACAGCATTTTTCGATCGGGACTATCTGACCAGCAACGAGGGCGAGCCCAGTATCTCGATGAGCATACCGTTGGTTCGCAATGTGTTGACCGATCCAGTTCGGACAGCAATTGCACGCACCGAACAAGGTGTTATTGCTGCTGATGCAGCCGTCGAGGAGCGAAGAAATCTTGTGAGTCTGAGTGCACTGAGCGACTACTATGCTTGGGCAGCATCGCGTGCCCGCTATGCGATTGCTCTGCAACTGTACCGCATCGCTTTTACACGATACCAGTGGGTGTCCGCCGAAATCCTCCGTGGCGAGCGTGCGCCGATTGATTCAGTCGAAATTCTCCAGGAAGTTTTCCGACGACGGTCGCTTCTGGTGCGCACGCGCAATGCAGTCGAGCGCAGCGCGTTGGCTGTCGCACTCAATATCTGGAGCGAGTCGTTTACATCATCAACAATGATTGCGCAGTATGCACCGCAGCCGTTGCCTTCCCCCGAGCCGCTCGATTCATTGCGCCTTGCATTCGACCGCGAGCGTGCACGCCAGCGCCGACCAGAGTTACGCAAACTCTACGCAGAGTACGAACAAGCGCAGTTCGATATTCGACTGGCTCGTGAATCATTCAAACCAGCAATCAATGCTAAGCTCAGCATGTACTCCCCAAGCTGGAATCCGCAGATAACGCAGTTGCCAACATTCTGGAAAGCCGGTCTCGATTTCGAATTGCCGATTCTCTACCGTGCACCCGCGGGACAGGAGCAACAAGCAATAGCCCAACGAACATCTCTTGCTGCATTGATCCAGCTGCAGCAACGCCGCATTGATAACGACGTTCTGCTGGCAGCAGCAACAGTTAATGCCACATACGAGCAGGTCGTATTCGCGCAGGCTGAACGCATCGCAGCCGAAAGGATGGTTGCTGCTGAGCAACAGCTATTCGAGCGTGGGGAGTCTGATCTATTGCGACTCAATCTTCGCGAGCGCCTTCTGGGAGAAGCGCAAGAGCGTGAAATCGAAGCGTTGCAATCGCACGCCACAGCCTGGGCGCTCTATCGCTGGGCAATTGCCGATTACTAAGCAAACAAGCGCCGAAAATATCCTGGTAGTGTTGCCACCGTCAGTAGGACGATTCCACCCATCACGATGCTGATTGCTCCAGAATCACGAACCCACTGCGCTTGAGGTGCCAGCATCGTCGTCGTATCAGCAATCACCAAGACTATCAACACGCCAACGACGAAACTCATCTGTGCGAAGGTTTTCCATTTGGCAACGCGCGACGGTGGCAACGACTGTCCTTCCGACAGTCGCCAAACGCGCAACACTGTCGCAATTGCATCGCGCAAGGCGACGACCGCTACCATCCACAGCGGCACTAAGCCCAACCAAACAAACCCAAACAGTGCCGAGAGCACCAAAATTTTATCCGCCAGCGGATCAAGAAAAACCCCAATAACCGAAACTTCTCCGAACAGCCGAGCCAAGATTCCATCAACGAAATCACTCAAGCCAGCCAGGATAAAGAGCACCAGCGCCCAGAGGGTTGCCCACCATTGTTCTTGCACGAGCAGAAAAAAAAACACCGGCGCAATCAGTATCCGCAGCGCTGTGATGATGTTGGCAATGGTAAAAACACTAACCGTTGGTAGAGGTGGCATTGATACCTGATGCGAT
>JBBIUD010000117.1:0-5567 GCA_037440485.1 Chlorobiota bacterium | reverse complement strand
AGCGAAACTGTTGTCGTCCCTGCTTTGATGATGGTTGCGTAATACGGTGCTGGGAGAAACCATCGTGTATTCTTAGCGGAGTAAGCGATTTGCGCCGCAATATTGCCACGATGATCATGATTGCCCAGTGCAATTATCCACGGCACTTGAAGGGAGGAGTCGGCATAGACAGATTCCCACCGCTGGTAGAAGAGTGGGTCATCGGGTGAATCCACGCCCGAGGGATAAAAATTATCTCCGGTTGTGATCACTGCGTGTGGATGTTCAATCCTGGCACGTTGCGCCATCGCACGAGCGACTGCGCGCTGAATCGGCAAGCCACTTCCCCAATCTCCCAGCACAAACAGCCGCACAATGGTACTATCCGCCCCGAATGACGGACACTGCGATGGCATTATCGGTGGTGTATTTTCCGTCGTGGTTGAGTTTTCGCCATCGAGTAATGCTCGGCTATAAAAACCAACGGCGCGCCATTCGATACACGCCGTCAGCAGAAGAAGCGGTGCTACAATTGCCAAGGATCGTCGCATAATATGTGCAGGTTTGTTGTGACGTGCACTCAATAGCGATGTTACGATTATCTCCACTGCGTATTATTGCGCGTGAACCGACGCGTGGGCGGTATGTTTTTTGCTGCTGATGCACTACTCACTTCGCTACGACATCGAATGCGAATTGCTCTGCTCTTATTATCGTTGGCAAGTATCCTCATCGAATCAGCATTTGCCATAGGTTCATGCGATAGCAACAAAGCTTGCATCGGACGTGCATACACGGGGACTGTCGCAACCGGACAAAATCACCACTACATCAATGTTGCAGCGTCGCCAACGCTCCGCAACATATCCACGCAGATGACGGTGGAAATGTGGATAAATGCCACGCGGCAGAGCGGCGGACGCACCATCATCGCTGGAATATGGGGACCCTACACCGACGACAACGACGTCTGGATTCTCTACATTTCGCCCACTGACGAATTAACCTTCGAGGTCAACGGTCCGGTCAATCGCGGTGCCCAGGATAACACGATCGCACGCGTGCCGTTTAGCAGCTATTACGGACGCTGGACGCATATTGCTGCAACATTCGATGCAGGGATCGCTCGCATCTACGTTGACGGAGTGCTGCGTGATTCCGCGATGAATTCGCAGTATCCAGCCACACGGTTACGGCAACCGCAGAACCCGAATTCCGCACTCAAGATTGGCAGTATCAATGGATTTTTCGATTCCGGACAAAATCGGGCGTTTGTCGGTCAACTCGATGAAATCCGTATTTGGAATCGTGCTCTCCAGCGCATCGAAATTGCCTGCAATCGTTTCCGCTCGCTGGAAGGAAACGATCCCGGTCTTGTTCTCTATTTCCGCTGCAATGAACGAGAGAATGACTTCCTCACACCACTGTGCGATGCTTCCGGCAATGGTAACAGCGGGCGCTTGTTTAGCGGTGCCACGTGCCGTCCCCCATCACCAGCACGGACCATACCACGGAGTGTTACCATCACACCGAACACAATCAACGAACCTCTCGATTGCGATTCTACCCGGACATGGACAATCACCATTGCCGATACGACTGAATGCGGCAGCACCGTTTCGCTATCGGTTGGTGGACGTGATCGAACGTTCTTCCGCGTTGTGCCGAGCGTACTTGTTCTGCCGCCGGGCGGGGTACCGATGACAGCGGTCGCCAGCTACGGCGGCTATTTGACTGGAAACATTCAAGCATTTGTGCGCATCGTCGGTGGCAACCGCTGCAGCTACAGCGATACAGTCACGATCCAGCTTACGCGGCGAACCGAACTCACCTATCAACCATCCCGCATCACCTTCGACACACTTTTTGCACGCTGCCCAAGTCGCGCTTTTCTTGATACCACCATTCGTATCTGCAATCAGAGCGCTCTCCTTGGCATGGCAGAACCCATCACCCTGAGCGGAGCAGTAACCCGGCAGCCATCGGTATATCAAGCATTTCCCGCTGGTGGGCGCAGCTTCCCCATTGTGCTCCAGCCCGGCGAGTGCGCCGATATTGTCGTTCTTGCCCAGGATACAACGAACCTTTTTCTCGACACTCTCTTTGTACTCAGCAGTGATCGTTGTCCGGGAAACGGCATCATTCCGTTGGCTGGTCGGACACAGCAAGTATTCGCAATTCGCCAGCCCAACGGCACAACTCCGATCACCTCCCTTCAATTTCCAGCGACCTGCCCCGGCGACCTATCCTCACCACGTGCATGGAATTGGTACAACCTGACCAGCCGCAACCTGATCATTGATAGCGTCGTATTCCCGCGAACGCTCGTTGCTGTGCGCCTGCCACGAATGCCATACACACTACGCCCTTCCAGCCAAGCTGGAGAATTTGAAAAGTATTTCCGTTTTCGTCCGCTCCAACCGGGTATGGTCCGCGATTCGATTGTGTACTACGCTCACTTGCCAGGCGAAGCATGCCAATTTGTGATCGTCATCCCGTTCACCGGACGTGGCTTGGATAAAGACGTTGAATTCACTACCGCCAGCATTGATTTTGGCAACGTCATCGTCGGTCAAGAAGCACGCCGCGATATTGTCCTCCGCAACAACAGCACGACCGATGTTCTGACTGTTTCGCTGTACCTCAAGCGCGGCGAAGAATTTGTCCTCTTGCAGCGCAATCTGCAAATACCGCCACAGCAAACCCGCACGCTGGCAAATATGCTAGCATTTCGTCCAACCGATGCGCTCGACTATACCGATACGCTCTGTCTATTCGAGCAGCGCTGCTACATGACTGCCTGCATTCCCGTTCGCGGGCGTGGAATCATCGAGCGTTTTCGGTATAATCCACCCGTGCTCCGAATTGAACGCGTGCTCAGCTGCGATAGCATGACCGCAATCATGGAAATTATCAATGAGTCCAGCATCGAACAAGTCATCACAAACGTTCGGCTCGACGATCCATCCGGAACACTGTTTGCAATTGATACGAGCACGGGCGCACGAACTACATTGCCAACGTCGTTTCGCATACCGGTTGGCGGTAAAATTCGAATCGCTATTCGGTTTGTGCCGCCGCCGGGGAGCACACAGGATATTGCTGTGCTGGGCTTTATTCGGTACCGCTCTGCCTCCGGTGAAGATTGGCTTGTGCAGCTTCGAGCAAATTCGGTTACACCCAAAATCTACGTCACGCCCACGACCGATTACGGAACGCTGGAAGTTGGGGAAGTCCTCGATGATACGCTCGCCATTGAGAACATTTCACTGCTACCGATCCGTGTTGATCGAATCACGCTGCCAGCCGGCTATTCACTCCAGAGTACAATTCCGCCACTACCTGCAACGATTACACCGCGAGATTCGATTCTTGCTATCGTTCGCTTTGCACCCACAGCTATTGGCACCTATGACCAAACCGTAGCCGTCGCCAGCGATTCACCGTGCGTCAACGTGCAAACAACCGGTCAACTCCGCGGGCGTGCGATACTCTACCGACTCGATGCACCCATCAGCATACAAAATTTTAGCTACGTCCGACCGTGCGAATGCATCACACGCGATGTCCCGCTGGCGAATAACTCGTTTGTGCACCCGATGGTCATTGATACATTGCTGATTGACACTACGGGTATTCCCAACGCGACTCCGCAGTTCTTCTCGTTTACATCCACGTACTACCAGCTCAACGGGAATCAGCTACCCATAACGATACCACCACGAACGACTGATACACTCCGCATCACGTTTTGTCCACGCAGTGCTGCTGATTCGACGCAGGTAATTGCCAGTGCGCAATTGATCATCCGGGCGCGCGGCGTTGGCTGGAGCGATCGCTACACGATTTTTCTTATCGGTCGGCGTGCCTTGACTTTCCGTCCACTGCCGACGCAGTTTACCTTCCCGGTCACCCTGGTTGATGTTGATGCAGCCGTAAATCCAAGTTCGCCACCGGTTTCCCGACTGACTATTCCATCGTTAGCGTGGAATCCGTTTCAGGATACTGTGCAGGTTGATTCGATCGCATTCATTCCCGACGAACGTGTTTTTCGTTATACCCTCACCAACGAACGCAACCAGCCAGTAACACTGCCATACAGATTACTCCCAGGCACTGCATCATCGCTCAACATTCGCTTCGATTTTCGCCCGCGTGCACCACGAACGTACCGCGCTCGTGCTGCGATTTACTACAGCAAGCCATGCGTGGATGTGGACACAACCATTCTTCTGGTCGGCGTTGGAGCAGCAGGATTTCCATACGCGATGTACTTGCAGTTTGATTCTACCGGCGTTGCG
The DNA here is from genome assembly GCA_037440485.1 of Chlorobiota bacterium. Classification (GTDB taxonomy): domain Bacteria; phylum Bacteroidota; class Ignavibacteria; order Kapaibacteriales; family NICIL-2; genus NICIL-2. Next base: position 1,287 of record JBBIUD010000117.1, on the reverse strand, counting down.
GTGGATACATTCCGTGTCATTTCGTGCGACACACTCCACGTTCCTGTCTATCCATCGCGTGCACTGCCGAAAACATCACCGCAGAGAAGCTTGATAGATTTCACCTGTCGGTTTGCATACGATACCACAAAGCTCCAGCTTGTCGGTGTCAGCACCAACTATGGCACTGCAAGTCAGGTACAGGAGGATGCACTCGGTTCGATTGTACGACTCGATAGCTTGCTCGATGTTGATTCACTGGGGCAGATGATGATTGCGCACTTTGTGCCTCGTCGGCAGCAGCGCGACACTGCGACAATTGAACTAAAAGACCCCGACTTCAACACGAGCGAAATTTTGCGGTACGACTTGAGTTCCACGCGCGGCGATCAAGCGGTTGTATTCATTGATGCAGCAGCAATTACTCTTGTCAATCCTCCCTCGCAGGGAGTGCTTTCGTTCGACAGTGTGCGTGTGCTCGACTGTCAGCAGCGGCAGATCACCATCCGTAACACGGGCGATGTTCCTGTGCTGATTGATTCGCTGTTGCGTCTGCCACCGACAGTGCGCGCGATTGCATTTGTACCCGATCGCAATACACTGCGTATGCCTGGCGAGGAAACGATCGTCACACTTGAATTCTGCCCTCGCGATTTATCGTCACTGAATACCTGGCTGACGATCGCAAGCACGCAACCGTGCTGGCGCGATGATTCGCTCCAGATTACCGGCATTGGATACGCTCCTCCGTTTCCACTCCGCATAACCACAGACCTTGGAGATCCAGTACAACCTCAGGCTCGCGGTGGTACACTGGGCGATACTATCACCATCCCGCTGTTTCTCGACCGTGACGTCGCAGCTACCTACCGTGGCATCACCTACTGGCTCGAAGCGTTTTCGTTTGGCTTTCGTGTGCACTGGAATCCAACAATGCTCAAATTCCTGGACATCTCCGAGCGACTACCGAACGGCGTGCTTCGCGATACGTTCTACTTCCCCAATGAGCTTCGTGTTGGGATCGAGGGTGTTTCCGGCATGCGTGCTGATACATTCGCGCTCATGCGATTCCGAATTGCAGTGCCCGATACCGCCCGCGATGAGCTGAACGTCGAACCAACGTGGGGCGTGCAAACCGATTCGCTCCAGTTTCTGGATGTACAATTGCTCGGGAGCACAACACCGGTTGTGACCGGCGGAAAGTGTGGTGTTACCATAGCACGTGTTGGTAGCGCTGGCAGGCTGTTGGCTATCGAACCCAACCCTGCCGGCGATCATGTGCGACTGACGGTCCTTCTCGAAGAGAAC
>JBBIUD010000116.1:0-5592 GCA_037440485.1 Chlorobiota bacterium | reverse complement strand
ATGTTTAGTGTTTCAACATCATTTTCTGCATGCCGATTATGGGCACCGGTCAACGTGTCCTGCCAGTTCTGATTAGCCGTGGAATGCCGAGTGTGTAAGTTTGCACTGCCAGTATGTTCAACAACCAGTGGGGACGCCATGCGAGCGTTCATCCTTGCGATTTGTTGCGCCGCCCTGCTGAGTGCAGGACCGATACAAAAACAGGACACTGTGAAACCTCGCAAGAAGAAGCAGCCAGCCGCCCAGGTAGCATCGCCATCCGTGGAATCCCCCGCCACCACGAATGATCCGCGCGTAGGAACTACCAAAAGTGGGCAGGTCGTCTATCGCGGGAAAAAGGGTGGTTATTACGTGCTCACACCGAGCGGGCGGAAGCGCTACGTCAAGGAAGCCGACGTTCTTCTCGACCAGCCGAAGTAGCGTTCTCTGGGCACACGACCATCACATCCACCCTCGCGCGGAGAAGCGATCGCGCTGCTGGCAATGGCAGCGCTGCTGTGGAGTTTGGGTGGTGTCTTGATCAAGCTTGCAACGTGGACGCCGCTCGGAATCGCATCGGTCCGCAGCGCAATTGCCGCGCTGGTCATTGGCCTCTATCTCTGGTGGCGAACCGGACGCATTCCCCGCATCATGCCGCACCGTCCTGCAGCATGGGGCGCTGCGATTGGCTATGCAGCAACGGTGGTTCTATTCGTCTGGGCAACCAAGCTCACGGCTGCCGCAAACGCCATTGTTCTGCAGTATAGCTCGCCGCTGTTTGTTGCCCTTGCTGGTCGCATGCTTCTCGGCGAACGAGTGCGCCCGATGGAGTGGGGCATTCTTGCGATCATGCTGGCGGGGATCGTGCTCTTTTTTGCGGAGCAGCTCTCGCCAGAGGGCATGCTGGGTAATGCCGTCGGCATCGCAAGCGGCGTAGCAATGGCAATCATGACACTGTGTGTGCGAGCAGAACGCAATGGTTCAGCACTCGAGGCACTCCTTGCCGGGAACATTCTTGCCGCGCTCGTCGGGATAGGGAGCTGGTCTGAACTTCCCCGGCTCGAAGTAGGAACGATAGCGGCTGTTGGGGTTTTGGGTGTGGTGCAACTGGGTGTGCCGTACATCCTCTTTGCGCGCGCACTGCGATCGGTTCGCGCAATCGAAGCAGTCATGCTCACCATGCTCGAACCGATTGCCAATCCACTCTGGGTGATGCTCGTTCTTGGAGAGCGCCCAAGCATGCTGGCAACCATCGGTGGATCGCTGGTCCTGGGCGCAATTGGAATCCGTGCAGCACTCAGCTACAGGGACTCATCTTCTGCCGATGAGGATTCAGCCTCATCGGTTGGTGGCGGTGGCACCTCACCCTGATGGTGTTGGTGACGCACAAGCTGCGCTTCCGCCCAAAAGATCACGTTCTCGGCAATGTTTGTTGCGCGGTCAGCGATACGCTCGATGTTGTGAAGACCGATGATGAGCCGTGTCCCACTTTTGATCAAGCCCGTATCGGTTTCCATCTGCTCGATAAGCGCTGCCGATAGCTCCCGCTCAAGGTTATCAACGATGTCGTCGGTTGCGAGCACATGCTTGGCAAGCTCGGTGTCACCCTCGATGAACGCATCCAAACTGGCTTTGACCATTGTGTAGGTTGCTTTGGTGATGCGTTCAAAACCGGTACGCTCGGCAAGCTCCCGCGCGCTTGGATCGAACGCCAGCCGCGCGACCACGACGGCATAATCACCGATTCGCTCGAATTCGTTGTTGATTTTGATCGCTGCGAGCAGAAGCCGCAGGTCGCGCGCCACCGGCTGCGAGAGGGCAAAAATGCGCTGGACGTGCTTATCAATTTTGACATCGAGCTTATCAACCTTGTCGTCCCGCTCGATGACCAGCTCCGCCAGCGCTGTGTTACCCTCCAGCAACGCCCGGAACGCAAACTCGACCTGCTCCTCGGCAAGCGATCCCATGCGGATAAGTCGGGTGCGGAGTTTATCGAAATCCTCTTCGAACTGGCGATACATCGAAGCCTCGCGAGAAGTGAACATTGGGCAATGGACAAACGGTGGCACCACGCTGGATGCCACACACACGCAGATTATCACCGCTGGCTCTGTTAGCCAAAGCGCCCGGTGATGTACTCTTCCGTCTGGCGTTTGGACGGATTGGTGAAAATGTTTCGTGTCTTATCGAATTCGATCAACTCGCCCAGGTACATGAATGCGGTGTAATCGCTGACGCGGGCGGCTTGCTGCATGTTATGCGTGACGATGACGATCGTGTAGTTTTTTTTCAGCTCGTAGATCAGCTCTTCGATTTTTGCGGTCGCGATCGGGTCGAGAGCACTGGTTGGCTCGTCCATGAGGAGGACTTCGGGTTCGATTGCTAAGGCTCGGGCGATGCAGAGGCGTTGCTGCTGCCCACCCGATAGCGACGTTGCGGGTGCACGGAGGCGATCTTTGACCTCATCCCAGAGCGCGGCACGGCGCAAGGCATCCTCGGCGATCTCGGCAAGCACGGTTCGTTTGCGAATCCCATTGAATCGCAAGCCCGCCACCACATTGTCGAAAATGCTCATCGCTGGGAACGGGTTCGGCTTCTGGAAGACCATCCCGACCCGACGGCGCACCACCGTTGGGTCCAAGTCCATGATGTTGATACCATCGAGCAGAATACGTCCCTCGACCCGGGCATTGGGTTGAATCTCGTGCAACCGATTGAGCGCCCGCAGGAATGTGGACTTACCGCAGCCGGATGGACCGATGATGGCAGTGACTTTGTTGACGCGGATCGGCAGCGAAATATCCCGAATGGCTGGCTTGCTATCGAAGTACACCGAAAGGTTCTCGGTGACGATGCGATAGCGTTCGTTCCAGCCGTGGTCACTGATTTCGGTTGCATCGTCGGTCTGCTCGGCAAGGCTGGATGATTGCTCAGGTATGGAGTGCTGATGTTCTGGAGTAATCATCACTGCTCCGAATCAAAGGTGGTACGCGAAACGACAAGCCGCAGCAAAATGCTCAGCACAAGCACCAGCATAATGAGCACCAGCGCGCCTGCCCATGCCTGGCGGTGCCAGTCGTCGTAGGGTGCAACGGCATACGTAAAAATCTGCACCGGTAGTGTTGCAATAGGCTGGTCCAGACCGGCATGCCAGAAGCGATTGTTGAGAGCGGTAAACAGCAGCGGTGCTGTTTCGCCCGCTGCGCGTGCGACTGCTAACAAAATCCCTGTCACAATGCCGCGGGCAGCGGCGCGGAGCACGATGCGCACTACAACAGCCCATTGTGGTATGCCCAGCGCCAGCCCAGCTTCGCGGATGTGCTGGGGGACAAGGTGCAAAATTTCCTCCGTGGTTTTGATAACAATCGGCAGCATAACGATGCTCAGCGCCACCGCGCCGGCATAGGCAGAAAAGCGCCCCATCGGTTTGACAATGACCGCGTAGGCAAAAATGCCCAGCACGATCGAGGGCAAGCCGAGCATGACCTCCGTCAGAAAGCGAATGACGGTAGCCAGTCGGGCGCGAGCATACTCGTTGATGAAAATGCCCGCAAGAATGCCGATCGGAATTGCTACCAGCGCGGCTAAGCCAACAACAATGCCGCTTCCGACAATCGCATTTGCCATGCCGCCCCCTGGCTCACCGACGGGTGTCGGCAGGTGCGTAAAAAAGTCCCACGTCAACCCGCTGATCCCTTCGCCGATCGTGTACCAGAGAACCGCACCCAATGGAATAAGCACGACCACTGTTGCCAGCGAGATCAGAGTCATCGCCACCATGTTGGCAAGGCGGCGGCGTAGCTCCGTCCAGCGCGACGGACGCAGGCGGCGTTCTGCTCTCATGCCTGCCGATAGCGTCGTGCCAGACTCCATACAAGCAAACGAGCGATGATGTTGACCACCAGAGTCGTCAAAAGCAGCACCAGTCCAATCTCGACCAACGCGCTCAGGTACAGCGGTGTTGTGGCTTCCGTAAACTCGTTGGCGATGACCGATGCCAGTGTGTAGGCAGGTTGCAAGATGCTGGCGTGAATCGAGGGATCGTTACCGATGACCATCGTTACCGCCATTGTTTCGCCGAGGGCGCGACCCAAGCCTAAAATCATTGCGCCAAAGATACCCCACCGCCCCGAGCCGAGCACAATGCGAATGGCTTCCCACCGCGTCGAGCCGAGTGCATAGGCTGCTTCGCGTTGCATCCGCGGTATTGCCAGCAGAATGTCCCGCGTCACCGAGGTAATGATCGGAATCGTCATGATTGCCAGGATCACCGCGGCGCTGAGCATGCTCGGTCCAATGGCAGGCGGTGCAAGGAACGGCACGGTCTCTCCCCACCGCTCGGCAAGCGGCTCGGCAACGTGCGCTAAAAGCCAGGGCACCAGCACAAAAATTCCCCACACGCCATAGACAACACTCGGCACCGCCGCCAACGCCTCGATCAAAAACGACAGCACCGTCCGCGTCCATCCCCGCGTGATCTCGACCAAAAAAATTGCCGCGCCGATACTGAGCGGTACCGCTATCAGCATCGCTAGCAGCGAGGAGACCACCGTCCCGTAAATGAAGGGCAATGCGCCAAACTGCTCAGCGACGGGGTCCCATGTCACCGATGTCAAAAAGCCGATTCCAAATGCCTGCAGCGATAAGCGAGCATCGGCTACCAACTGGGCGATTACCGCAAGCACAATCACCAGCACCGTAATGCCCGCAACCGTGCACAGCGAAAAAAACACCGCATTGCCAACCGTGCCGCGCTGTGCAAGGACAAAACGACTCGACCGGGGAAACGCCGTCGCTGGCGTCGCTGGAGCAGTCATAGGCTGGTACGAACAACCTCGAGTGTGTTGTGCGAAAATACAGGAGGCGCGCTGCTTTGGGTGTGCACCGGATCGTTACCAATTGGTAACGCCACCGGCTCCCGGCGCTGCAGAGGCTGTCCCCCTTAGGTGCGGTGCACACCGGGACGCTGCCGCAGTCGATAGACGTAGGCGAGCACCCGCGCAACAGCACGGAAGAGTGTTTCGGGAATTTCATCGTCCACGTCGCACGAGGCGTAGAGCGCACGCGCCAGTGGTGGGTCCTCCACGATCGGCACATCGTGCTCGCGTGCAATCTGGCGAATCTGGTGGGCAAGGTAATCAACACCTTTAGCAACAACGCGGGGCGCGTGCATTCGCCCCCGCTGATAGACCAGCGCCACGGCATAGTGCGTCGGGTTTGTTATCACAACGTCGGCGCTCTTGACGCGCTGGAGCATAAGCTTGCGAAGCCGTTGCCGTGCGATTTGGCGAATGCGCTGCTTGATGTTGCTATCGCCTTCTTGCTGCTTGAGTTCATCCTTGACTTCCTGTTTGGTCATCTTCATCTCCTGCCGGAAGCGGCGCCGCTGGTAGAGAAAATCCACAATGGCAATGAGCGCATAGACTAAGCTCACCTTGAGCACCAACTCGAATCCCAAGCGGGCCATCGTCGTTGCCACATTCTCGATCGGCAGCGCCATCAGCGTCAGGACCTCATCGCTGCGGCGGCGCAGCACATCCCACACGAGCACCCCAAGAACGAGCACCTTCCCAAGATTCTTGGCAAGTTGCATGGCGGTATCTTTCGACAGGA
>JBBIUD010000115.1:0-5614 GCA_037440485.1 Chlorobiota bacterium | reverse complement strand
GACGACGCCGAACCCACCAGAGCAACCCCGGGATACAACCCAGGCACAGTGCCGCCGCACAAAACATCATGGTCATGTTCCAGTGTGCGGCAACCCAGCCACCGATCGGCGGTGCAACAAGATTACCCAGCAGCATCGCACTCGATGCTAGCGACATCATGCCACTTTGCCGACCGTCGGGAATGCGCGTGCTCAAAAATGCATTGAGCGCCGGTACTAACCCACTCAGTGCAAATCCAAGAATCGCTCGTGCCAGTAATATCTGCCAAAGCACTGCGGCAAATCCTTGCATAAGCATCATCAGCGATGCAACTGTGGCGCTTGCCAACACGACTGCCCGCGCCCCATGGCGGTCAACTTGCTTCCCAATGATTGGCGCTCCGACCAACGTGCTCAAACCTGTAATCCCAACCACAATGCCCGTTGCAAGCTGAAGCTCTGATGACCGAACGCCCAATTGTTCGAGGAAAAATGGCATCTGTGGACTAGGCATGACCGTTCCCATCTGGGATAGGACTATGCACAGTAGCGCAATACCAAAACTGGGAATCGTCAGCGCTTCGCGGATATTGTCAAGGACTGAGGCGCTGCGTTGGCTTGCACCGTGCGGGGCATTTGATTCACGGACCGTAGCAATCACAACTATTCCGCTCATAACACTTAAGCCGCTCATCATCCAGAATACCATCCGCATCCCCGCGTACTGCGAAATCACTCCACCGAGCAACGGACCGATGACGGCACCAATAGATTGAGATGTTTGCAACATACCAATGGCATAGCCACGATGGTTCGGTGGTGTCTCCGCAGCAATAAATCCCAGTGCTGCAGAAATAAATCCGCTGATGCCTCCTTGCAACAATCGCCACAGGAAAAGTTCTTCTACCGAATGCGATAGACCCATCAATGCAAACGCCACTGCAATGCCTATCACAGCGCGGACGACCATTGTTTTGCGGCTATGGCGATCAGCTAATGCTCCCCAGATCGGTTGTGCAATGATTGCGGTCAGAAACGGCGCGGCAAAAACATATCCGCTCCAATGATGTGCCGCAACAGGATCGGTAACGCCAAGCTCGCGTATGAACAGTGGGAGAAAGGGCACAACCGCGCTCATACCGATCATCGCAAGGACTTGTGCAGCCCAGAGCGCCCAAAGGTTCCGTCGCCATAGCTCCATGGAGCTACGCTGTCACCTCCGATTGTTTGTGGCGTTGTACTTCGAGCCAGCGCGTTGCATCAATAGCTGCCATACACCCGCTCCCGGCTGCAGTGATCGCTTGGCGATAGACGTGATCCTGAACATCACCGCATGCAAAGACACCCTCAACTGAAGTGCGCGTTGATTTGCACTCAGTCACCAGGTAGCCATTGTGGTCCATATCAAGCTTGCCACGAAAGATGCTCGTATTGGGTTGATGACCGATCGCAACAAAAGCACCGTCGAATGGTTCTGTCCACTCCTTCCCGCTGGCTATGTTCCGAAGCCGTAATCCCGTGAGTCGCCGAATACCACTTGGCAGCGTTTCGCCGATGAACTCTTCGACCACAGTCGAGGTGATCCAGCGAATCTTGTCATGTTGCTGCGCACGCGCGAGCATAATTTTCGAGGCGCGAAATTCCTCCCGGCGATGGATGATCACAACTTCTGTAGCAAAACGAGTCAGGTAGAGCGCCTCTTCCATCGCTGTATCGCCACCACCAATTACCGCTACTCGCTGGTTTCTGAAAAAAAATCCATCGCAAGTAGCACATGCTGAAACACCATACCCCATGAACTCTGCTTCGCCAGGGACACCGAGCATTTTGCTCTTCCGATCTGTCGCAACGATGAGAGCATCGGCAGTATAACGACGGTCCCGATCTGTGGTCAACACAAACGGCCGGACGTCGAGCGTCACGTCAACGACGTGTTCAAAAACGGACTCGGCGCCAAACCGTTGTGCTTGCTTGCGCATTACATCCATGAGCTCCGGTCCCATGATGCCATGTTCAAAACCCGGGTAATTCTCCACCTCCGTTGTGATAGTAAGTTGTCCGCCCGGCTGATTGCCTTCAAAGACAAGCACCTGTTGCTGTGCTCGTGCAGCATAGAGTGCTGCCGTTAGTCCTGCTGGACCAGAACCAAGAATCGCGATATCAGCGTGTCGAGTGAATTCCATCGTTGGAGTGAACGAATATGAAGTCAATGCACATCATTGGATGCATCCGGCTCGGCAATGATTCAATTGAGCTGATGAATTGGCAATCCATCAGCGCTGGCAGTATCATCTGGCTCTGTGCCGTTGGATGATTCGCTATCATCCTGCGGTGCGACAGCGATATCGGCAATCTCTTCATCATCATCCAAGCGAATGAGCCGGACACCTTGCGTGTTTCGACCGATGAGGCGAATGTCGCGTGCTGGCTGACGAATGAGTCGTCCTGTTTTTGTGATGACAACCAGATCGTCTTCGTCGGTGATTTCCAAAAGTGCCACGACATTGCCCGTTTTTTCGGTGATATTCATCGAGATTACACCTTTCGCACCGCGTCGAGTCAAGCGGAAATCCTGGTACCGTGTTCGCTTGCCATAGCCTTTTTCGCCGACGACAACGACTTGCGTATCCGGATGCTTGATTGCAACCATGGACACGACGTAATCACCTTCTTCGAGTTTGATGCCACGCACGCCGGCAGCAGTGCGCCCCATCGGTCGAACATCACTTTCACGGAACCGACATGCCATACCGTGATGTGTTCCAATGATGATGTCGCAAGTGCCATCGGTCAATCGTGCGTCCAGAAGGATATCGCCTTCTTCGAGACTCAAGGCAATCTTACCGGTGGAACGAACACTTTCGAATTCCGAGAGCACCGTTTTTTTGACTGTCCCGTGTCGGGTGCACATGAAGATGTATTTCTCGCTCGAGAATTCACCCTGAACAAGCAGATATGCTGTGACTCTTTCGCCTGACTCAACGTTGATGATGTTCGCAATTGAGCGACCTTTGGCGGTTCGACCACCTTCGGGAATATCGTACACCTTCACACGGAAGACACGCCCTCGATCGGTAAAGAAGAGCAGGTAATCGTGGGTTGATGCCCGCAGGAGGTGTTGTACAAAATCATCTTCGTAGATAGTCGCTCCGCTGAGTCCTTTACCACCGCGTCCTTGGCGGCGGAAACTTGCCAGAGGTGTGCGTTTGATCATCCCCTTTCGCGAAATCGTGACGATGACGTCTTCGTTGGCGATCATATCCTCGATGGTGAATTCGCGAGCATTGTAAACAATATCGGTGCGTCGCTCATCACCGAATTTGTTCACAAGCGCGGTCAATTCCTCGTTGATGACTTGCAGTTGCAGCTCTTTGCTGGCAAGAATTGCACGCAGTCGCTCTATGGTTTTGAGCAGCTCGCGGTATTCGTGCTGGATTTTTTCACGTTCTAAGCCGGTAAGCCGTTGCAAGCGCATATCCAAAATTGCTTTGGCTTGGACCTCGGTCAAACCGAAGCGTTCTTGCAGTCGAAGCGACGCTATCTCTGGTGTTTCGGATTTTTTGATGGTCTCGATGACAGCATCAATATTGTCGAGCGCAATGATGAAGCCTTCCAGGATATGCGCACGCCGTTCAGCTTGGTCGAGTTCAAATTGAGTCCGCCGAACAACGACCTCGTTGCGGAACTCGAGAAAATTCTCGAGCAATTGACGCAATGTCAACAGCCGCGGACGCCCCCCGACAAGCGCGATCATGTTTGCAGCAAAGGTTGTCTGGAGCTGAGTCTTTTTGTAGAGATTGTTCAGGATAACACGCGGGATTGCATCACGCCGAAGTTCGAGCACGATGCGAATCCCATCGCGGTCGGATTCGTCGCGAATGTCGGTGATGCCATCGAGAGATTTGCTTCGGACTAAATCGGCAATCTTTTCGATCAGCCCCGACTTTGTGACGCCATAGGGAATTTCCGTGACGACGATAGATTCTTTGCCCGACTTGGCAACTTCGATCGTTGCACGTGCCCGCACCGTGATCGAGCCGTGCCCTGTCAAGTATGCATCTCGAACGCCCTCGTAGCCGTAGATAATTCCACCGGTTGGGAAATCGGGTGCTTTCACGTGCTGGAGAAGCTCTTCATCGCTGATTGATGGATTGGCAATCAGAGCTTGGAGCGCTGAAACGATTTCGCGAAGATTATGCGGTGGTATTTTGGTGCTCATCCCAACGGCAATTCCTTCAGCGCCATTGACCAGCAGCAACGGAACAGCCGTCGGCAACACCTTTGGTTCTTCCAGAGATTCGTCGAAATTGGGGCGAAAGTCAACAGTGTTTTTCTCAATGTCGCGGAGTACTTCCAGAGCAATCGGCGCCAGGCGTGCCTCGGTGTAGCGCATTGCTGCGGGAGCATCGTTATCAATCGAGCCAAAGTTCCCTTGTCCATCAACAAGTGGATAGCGCAATGACCACTCTTGCGCCATTCGAACCATGGCATCGTACACAGATGCGTCGCCGTGCGGGTGGTATTTCCCGAGCACTTCCCCAACTAACCGTGCTGATTTTCTGTACGGGCGATTCGGCAACAGTCCCAGTTCATTCATAGCGTACAGGATGCGTCGCTGCACCGGTTTGAGTCCATCTCGAACATCCGGTAGCGCCCGCGAGACGATAACCGACATCGCATAATCGAGATACGCCGAGCGCATCTCATCTTCAAAGAGCACAGGGACGATGTGTCCAGAGCGAGATATGTCCATACTGCGAAGGGAGGGATCAAAAAAGCTTACGTTTGCATTGCAAAAATACCGAATTCTGGCTCCCGTTCGGTCAATGCATCCCGGATGCAACCTCTAAACGTTTGCGACGTAGAAGCACTGCACGATCGCATCTACCCATGGAAATTCTCGATTGCCCTATCACCGTTGAGCAATACATTGAAATATGCCGGGCAAGTGGACTGCGGCGCCCGATAGACCAACCTGACCGCATTGCTCGCATGATTGCAGCAGCCAATATCACGTTGAGTTGCTGGCTCGATGGTCGCCCTATTGCCATGCTGAGAGCGTGGAGCGACTGGGCTTGGGTTTGCTATGTTGCTGACTTAGCCGTTGCGCGACCCTACCAAGGAAGCGGCATTGGGCGCTCGCTACTGGAATGCCTCGGCTCCCGGCTCGGCGAGGATGTGCAGATCGTTCTCGTTGCAGCACCCGAGGCAATGGGCTTTTACAAACACATTGGCTTCGAACTGTCAAACTCTACCTTCATTGTGCGGAGGAAGCGATGAAGCAACGTCGGATATTGCTTGGCATTTCACTGGTTTTCGTTGGATTGTCGCTCTTGGGGCAATTGAGCGTCGCTGTACTGCCACTGGTGCATCCTGTGCGTATCGCGGTCCAAACAATTTCGATTGCACTGGTGGCGGTTGTGGGCATACTTGTGTATGCGATGTTCAAACGGCAGCCATAGAAGGAAGGGCGCATATTTGCAGAGCACCATAACGCGAAGCTTCTACCATGCCACGTTCTCGGTATGCAGTCGTAACGTATGAAGTAATTCTCCTGCTGGCAGGCGTGTTATCTGCAAGTGTGGGATTACGCGGCTTTTTGTTACCGGTCGGGTTCATTGATGGTGGAATCACG
>JBBIUD010000114.1:0-5638 GCA_037440485.1 Chlorobiota bacterium | reverse complement strand
AGTAGTCCGGTATGCCGAGCGCCTTCGCAATTTTTGTCAGCTCGGCTATCTTTTTTGCCTTCAGCTCGTTGACGTCGAGCACTGCAGGTAGTGGCGATGCCGTCGCGGCATCGTTCCCATTTTTCGCCATGGGTAAGGAATGGTTAGTGATACAACGACTGTGTGTTGCCTGTTTGGGAATCTACTCGTATTCGATTGCTGCACGTGAGTATCGGGTGTGCGTGCGGCGCACACGTGCCAAACGGATGGTTTGCGTCGTGCTGGCAGTAATTTTCAGTGCCAAACTACGACACCGAGACCCTACTTTCCAAATTCGATGGCAAATCGTATCACAATTCTCTGTGCGGAGCGTTCACGGCGCCAGCCTGTGCAGGTTCTATGCCAGGAATACTTCGATCGCCTCGAACGCTACAATCTCCGTGCCACGCTCGAAGAGTGCCCGAACGCACGAGGAGGAAGCGTTGCTGCCCAATCGCGGTGGCTGCTCGAGCGCATCGAGAGCGGCGATTACGTTGTGCTGCTTGACCAGCGTGGTACAGCGATGGCATCGGAATCGCTGGCACGCTTTCTCGAGCGCGTGCTGGCATCCTCGGCTCGACGGGTCGTCTTCGTTATCGGCGGCGCCGATGGTGTGGGCGTGCCCGTGCGGGAGCGTGCCGATGCGGTGCTCTCGCTGGGAATGCTCACCCTGCCGCACGAGCTGGCACGTCTGGTTCTCTGCGAACAGCTCTACCGCGCGCAGACGATCCTGCGCGGCGAGCCATACCACCACGGCTCTACCGACGGATGATGACGAACTCCGTCCGGCGATTTTTCGCGCGGTTTTCCTCGCTGGTATTCGGCACAAGCGGATAGAGCATGCCCATTCCACGAGCGCGGAGCCGAACCGAGTCAATACCGCGTTCGACCAGCGCCCGGACAACAGCCCTGGCGCGTTCTTCGGAGAGTCGTTGGTTGAATTCCACTCCGCCGATGTCGTCGGTATGTCCGCGCACCTCCAGCCAGACGCGCTCGTACCGTTCGAGTTGGTCCACAATTTCCTCGATGATAGGCAGAGCGTCCGGGCGCAGCGTGGCTTTGTTGTAGTCGAACGTGATGAGTTTGTTGAAGGCATCGTTGAGCTGCGCCCAGGGGTTGATGTCGCTTTTGTCGTAGCTCCCGTGGGCGACCAGGACTGTATCGCCTGTGCGGGGCTGGAGCGAGAGTGTGACGGTATGGAGCCCTGCAAAAACTGGCGGTTTATAGCGCACCAAGTAGTACGAGCGCAACGAGCGATAGATTTCCGTGAACGCTGCTAACAACTCGCTCCGGGAGGTGACGCGGTAGAAGCGTCCGCCCGTCTGCGCAGCGATGTACTCGAGCAGTTCGTCGCGAACGTAGCCGAAACCGATCGGAAAAATGCGCACCCGGCGTTGCTGTGCCTGCTGAAAGAGCTGTCGCGCCTCCTCCCGCGATGCATTCTCGTCGCCGTCGGTGAAACACACCAGCACACGCGGGCGCTCTCCCGGCAGACTATCAAAGAGCATCACCGCAGCAATGAGACCGTCGTACACCGACGAGTACCCCCCGAAGTTGCGCGCACGGTTTTGCTCGAATGCCTGCTGGAGCTGCTGCCGATTTCGTTCAAACGGAACTTTCAGATCGAGCGTTGTATTGAACGTGGCAATGGCAATCTCGTCGGCGGGGTATTTCATGCCGATAAACGCACGCGCACCATCCTGCATAGCATCGAGAACACCTCGCATCGAGCCGCTATAGTCGAGTGCGAGCACGATTTGGTAGCCCAGTGTGGAGTCGCTCTCACCAAATTCTCGCACCGTAAACGAATCAATCGGTACGGCGCGCCTGCCAAGCGTTTCGGTCAGCCGTATCCATCGCTCCTGCGTGGGAACAACCGGTGGTGCTAAATGCGAGATGAAATTGCCGCTCGAGTCGAACACGCGTGCCATCAGGCGAATCTGGTGCGGGTAATCTTCGGACTCGATTTTCCAGATGTCGAAGCGGAGGGTGCCCAAATCGCTGACCGAGTCAATCGGACGTGTACCGCGAAAAAATGCTCCGGTGGCACTAGATTCAGACGTATCAAACTGCGCCAGCGCCAGTTGTGCCTCAGGGTCGCGGTAAGAGCGGCAGCCAGCAGCAACCAGCAGGGCAACGATTGCGACGACGCCAGCGATACAGCTGCGACTCATTCGGCATCGGGATTGTCGCTGGGTGCCTCCTGCCATTCTGCTGTAGCAATAACCTTTGGCACTTTGAAAAAGCTTTCGTTGTGGCGTGGAGCGTTTGCCAGTGCTTCGGCAGTCGAAAGCGACGGTTGCGGCACATCCTCGGCAAATGCGTTCGTGTGCGGAACGACCGAGTCGAGCGGCTCCAGATCTTTGAGCGCATCAATGCGGCTGAGAGTGCCGACGTACTCAAGGATGCGCTCGAACTCAGCGCGGAAGTTTTCAATTTGATCGTCGGCAAAGGAGAGCTTCGCCAGTGCGGCAAGACGGTGAAATTCCTCGCGCGTCATCACAGAAGCAGACCCAGGTGAACAAAACTGAGCACCACTGACGGTCGTTCAGGGGTGGTAGTGTAGTCGGTCGTTACACTAGCGATACCGTTGCCAGCGGCGCTTTTTGGGAATCTGGGCAGCAGTGATGTAGCCGCATCGTTGGAGAATGTCTATTATGCGGACGGCAAGGCGGTGGTGCTGCTGACGGACAGCATCGGCGCTCCTGCCGAGCAGCAGGGCGATTTCTTCGCAGCGAAAATCGAGCCAGCGAGCAAGTACAATCAACACATCCTCTGGGGCAAAGTGCGACAAGAGCCAGAGCAAATCATGGCGGGATGCAACCAGCTCGGACGGGTCAAATGCAGTGCTACCAAGCGCTGTTTCTGTCTGTGTGTCGGGATCCTCGCAATCGGGGAAGAGGTTGCCGAGTGCGACCAGATCGTTGTAATCACGGAGCCAGTTTGATGCAGTGCCAACGACGGTCCCTAATAGCTGCTTTGTCGGGATGGTTCCCCACTGCGGGTATCGCTCGAGCATGCGCGTGATGCCTTCAGCAATTGCCTGGTTGAGCAGATCGGCATCGGTGCATCCCTTTTGCCTGACAAGATAGAATCGGGCCGTTCGCTCGATCTGCGCCAGCAGTTGTTTCTGCGACGGGGAAGCCTCGGTGCTGGGCGGAGGTTCCCGTGAGCGTGCCATTGGGGGATACTCTGATTTGAGAGCCACTCTGGTTCGGCAAATTTAGCGTCCAATCAGAACACGCTTCTGAACCGGTGCAGGTAGCATGTCACCGCTGATTTGTATCGAGTATAATCCAGCAGCAAGGCGTGGATTGAATTGATTTATGCCTTTGACAAAGCGATAGTCGAACTCTTTAGCGAGCTTGCCACTGAGGGTATAAAAACGGACACGAATCTCGCCAGTCGTTACGGTTGAGTAAATGGTGATTGGCTCATCTTCACCAACGATAGGACTCAGGACGCTGAACATCTCGCCTGGCTCTGGGTCGAGCAGAGGGAGAGCATTGTTTCTACCATTGCCGCTATACCGTGCCTGATACCGAACGTAGCTCGAGGTGTCGTACCCATCGAAAGTGCGGAGGTACCATTCATCTTTTTCGTTTTCAAGTCGAAGGCACCGTTGCAGAGCTGTGTCGTTAAGGTCATAAGGGTTGCGGTTGCCGTCATGAATATAGCCGGCACGGTTGATCATTGCCAGAAGCGAGTCTTTCAACTGTCGCTCCCGGACAAGGTTCATGGCTGGGTCTTCTAAAAATGGTACAATCACCGCGCATCCCGTTGCACGTCCAACCGAGTCAACATAAGCAAAGATAGCACGATTTCGTTCTTCCAGCAATGAATCATACAATACCATTGTTGATGGAATGACACCCAAGGTGTCTGTATTGAGGCGGTGAAGAGATTCTGCCATGCACCACCGTCGCGCTCGCATGACCATACCAAAGGGTGTGGGTCCATATCGCCGTGGTGAGATTTGAATGTATGCCCGCTCGCCCGCAAGCGACGGTGGAAGCTGGATTGTCCGCACATACAGATCAGGTTCCGTGCCGTATCGCGGCGGTACACGGCGACCACCATGAGGCATCATGCCAATGCTATCGAGCGTCAGCAGTACTGTACCATCGGATTCCCGGACAAGAGTGACGACAAATTCTGTTGTATCGAGGATGCAGTCTGGTGGAGTAAATCCTAGACCGTACTCACGAAGATTGACTGGTTCCGGTGCGGGGTAGCGCGGTGGTGGATGGATCAGACTATCTCGGCATGGCCAGGAAACAGTGAGTGCACGGTAGAAACGTATCTCACTGCCTGCTGGAATGTCAAACGGCTGGCTGCGACTGAGGCGCTCGAGCACTGTATCCCGACCCTGTGCGTTGGTGCCTGGCAGAAGACATGAAATGACGCCTCCGCGGATATCGCGATACCGTATGCGAAGGTATATGAGAACTGTCGTGTCCGGAGCAGCCAGGGCAAACTCTCCATAGGAGCATTTGACCGAACAGGAGTCGAATGAATTGAGGTATTCATAGTACCAGAGCCACCGCATCGAAGACTCGGGGAAATCAAAACGCGGTAAGTTCTGCGCAGTTCCGCTGACAGTACTCGACCCTATCTGTACAATACATAGAAAGCACAGCCTGCAAAGTGTCTTCATAGTACCAGCTCTCATAGTTTGCCATTTGCCATTGATTGACATGATTGTTCTCCGATTAAATTCTACCCGGTGGTGTGCCTTTTGAAAGGTCTATGATGTCGATCCTGATTGTGCAGGCGCAGCCGCGGTTGCCAAAGGGGTCGCACTCTGCTTCCATAAAAGTGCGTAAACCCTGCTCGGGGCATATTCCACGTCCACCCCTTACTCCACAAGGATCGAAATCGCCCCATGTGCATCCACCCTGGGGCAATAACCTGTACGTAAAAATGCATGCCAAGTCTCCTATGCAAAGTTCGGTGTATTTTCTCTCCTGGATGAATACTGTCCGAGTCTTGTAATCTGGGCAGGCGATGGTGAGAACGCCAATTAACTTGCACATTGGCTCCTTAAAAAAGCAGTGCCACCATATTTTACCAGTATTTTCATCAACCGTACAGCATCCGGTCAGCTCACAGTCTCCTCCATTGTTATAGTACCTCCATTGTTATAGTAATCGCGTGTTGCTGCTGTGCTGGTGAGCATGCTTACGGTCATTAGGAAAAAGGTCGAAGCAAACAGAACGTGGCGCATTGTACCAATGCAACGATGAACAACAGGCCCTATCGTGATAAGTCAAAAAAATGTTACGGTGTGACAGTGGAGAATGGGCATCAAATTCTTTCGTGCGCAACGGTGCCGAATATAAAGCCGTGCCGACATCCCCGTGCAAGCACTCAAGCACTGATTCGTTTTTTCCTTTCCCACAATTCCGCTCAATGCCTGGATGCAAACCGATAGCACGAACAATCCCAATTATCCTCCACTCCAGGAGCAGGTCGTCGAGCTAACGATTCCGCCCGGTCAACAGCCCCAGCGGCTCGACGTGTACTTGACCGAGGCGATTCGCCATGCGACGCGCACACGTGTCCAAGAAGCCATCGAAGCCGGCAGGGTTAGCGTCAATGGTCGCAGCGTCAAAGCCAG
>JBBIUD010000113.1:0-5707 GCA_037440485.1 Chlorobiota bacterium | reverse complement strand
TTATAATCGAGGTGCCGCCCGATTGACTCGGATGCATTCTGTCGTTAGGTGGGATCGTATGCACCGGTATGGTACGTTAGCGATTCGTGCAGGTAAGGGTCGTTGTAGGCAACGGCAGAATGCCGGTTGAACGCACGCGCAGCAACAACCAGCAACAATCCAATCATCGCGACAATTGCGCCCCATCCGCAGATAACCAATGCCCACGATAGCTGATACGGCTGTCCGTGCTCTGCTGAAAAGACCGGCAGAATGACCCAACTCAAATCAATCGCATGCGCAACAAGGAGCAAGAACGCTCCGATGGTCACCAATTGTGGACGACGCTTGACATCTTGCCGCAACAAGAACAAAAACGGCACGATGAAATGCACAATTAGCGAGCTCCACCCAAAGATTTCCCATCCGTTGGCGAGCCGCTTTGCGAAGAAAATGGTTTCCTCGGGAAGGTTGCCGTACCAGATGATGAAGTACTGGGAGAATGCAACGTAGGTCCAGAAAATCGTAAATGCGAACATGAGTTTACCCACGTCGTGGTAATGTTCGCGCGTGATAATGCCCTGCAAATAGCCCCCGCGATCGAGCATTCGCATCAATATCATTGTCAATGAAAGCGCAGCAACGAAATGACCCGCGAATGAATACACACCGAAAATTGTGCTAAACCAATGCGGCTCCAGTGTCATTACCAGGTCAAATGAGGCAAATGTTATCGTCAGTGCATAGAGCAAAACAAATGGCGCTGCAAGTTTCCAATTTCGCTGAGTTGGGCTAATGTCAGGGGCAGTGTCTTGCGCGATTGAGTTACCGACAACAACGCGGTACATAACGATCCACACGACAGCATAGAACACCAACCGCGCCCAGAAAAATGGCTGACTCAGATAAAAACCTTTGAACCCATGGTGCAGATGCTCATCGGTTGAATGCATCCACTCGTAAAGATTGCCACTGATCGCTCCAAACACCAACGGTATTCCTGCAATCGGTAGAAACAAAACAAACGACGAGAGCAATTCCGGAATCCGGCGAATTGCAGCTACCCACCCGGCGTTCGTCAGATACGACAGTGCACTAAAAAAAATCAGAGTAACTGCAATCCCCATGACATAGACAAAACCGAGCAGATATCCACCCCACAGGTACGCCGGATGACCCAATCCACCAGCGACGAATGCAATCACACCAACTATCGTCAGTACAATTCCATTCCGCTGGAGCAAGCGCGGAAACGGTGTCTGACCGAGCATAATGCGAGAAGTACTCATTGCAAGTTCTTTGCATTAGTGGAACCTTGTGTAGCGCTAGCGGAGGATCCTCCTGGCATTTGTGCACCGCCATGCTGTTGTAAGTGCCGGACGTAATGGACGATTGCCCAGCGGTCAACCTCCGCGATGCGATCTGCATAGGCAGGCATGATATTCTGCCCTGCACTGATGATGTGGAAAATTTTTGCATCGCTGTAGCCACGGGCTTGCTCGCGCGTTAGGTTCATGGTTTCCTGATTGCCAAAGCCTCGCCGTTGAACTAACCCATCGCCAGTGCCTGTGTAGTTATGGCAGGGCGAGCAGAATGTATTGAAGCGATTTTGACCACGTGCCAACACGTACTCAGTTACGGGAAGTGGATTGCCACTGGCAAAGTATTTTTCTGCTGAATCAACATCGCCCATTGCGAATGGATACGACCGACCTTCACGGGGCAGCGTGCCTTCGACAGGATCGCGCTGCGCTCGGTTATCAGCAAAAAAACGAGCCTCGCCCTGTGGCTTGAGATGAAATTGATCGTCCATGTCGGGAATGACCATCAACGGCGGTTCTTCGCTAAACCACCAAATCTTTCCCGACAGCACGCCGATCGTAAACGTTGCAAGTAAAACTGCAACGACAGCAAGGGTGATTTTCAGTGGTGTACTCATTGTGACCTGGTGCAATTGTTCGTCAAAAATGTGTAGTGTTAGCGTGCAGGCACAACATCTTGCTGCGCTGTTTCCTGTGCAACATGCACGTGTACATTCGTTCCGCCAACCGACCGCAGCAATTCTTGTGTATCACTTGTGGTATAGCGTGGATCATCGCTAAAGATTGCAACCACAAAGGTATCATCGGTTGCGCGCCGAAACGATGGATCATCCTGAAGTGGATGCCACCACGTTGGCAGCCGGCACAGGTGCAGCAAACCAAAGAGAGTGAAGAATGCACAGATGAGCACCGTTAGTTCAAAGTCAACGGGCACCGAAAATTGAATTGCAAAAAATGGCTTGCCACCGATATTGAGACGATAATCAATTCCACCGGTCCACCATTGGAGCAGTAATGCCGATCCGAGACCAGTTATACCGCCGAGAAATGAAATGTACGGCAACACAGTTCGCCGTACACCCATTGCGCGGTCGAGTCCGTGGACTGGATAGGGTGTGTAGCAATCGAATTTGGTATATCCGCGCTCATGGACAATTTTTGCTGCTTCAATGAGTGCGTTGACGTCATGGAATTCAGCAACGGTTGCAATCGGTTTGCGTTCCATTGTCAGGTACTATGCGTTGGTTGAACGTGCGGATGTGTTGTATGCGCGACGTCGTGCGCATGGTGATGGGGCTGCGCGGTAGGCATGATTGCCTTCACTTCTGCGATTGCGATGACAGGGATGTACTTGGCAAACAGGAGGAACAAAGTCAGAAAGATGCCAAATGTTCCAGCAAAGATGGAGACTTCCACCCATGTTGGCGTGTAGTAACCCCAACTTGCTGGCAGAAAATCATGGTGCAAACTAGTCGCTATGATTGTGAAGCGTTCGAACCACATCCCAATATTGACCAAAATCGAAATGATAAACATCAATGGGATATTGCGTCGCAACCGTCGCGACCAGAACACCTGCGGCGACACAACATTGCAGAGCACCATCGTCCAGTATGCCCAGGCGTAGTCGCCAGTGGCTCGATTGATGAACACAAACGATTCATAGGGATTACCAGAATACTGAGCGATGAAAAATTCCATCGCGTACGCATAACCGACCATCATCCCGGTTGCCAGGATGATCTTGTTCATGTTCTCCAGATGCTTGAGCGTGATGTATTCCTTCAGGTCAAGCACTTCGCGGGCGATCACCAACAGTGTCATCACCATCGCAAAGCCGGAAAAGATCGCTCCAGCAACGAAATAAGGTGGGAAAATTGTTGTATGCCATCCCGGTAAAATCCCGGCGGTAAAATCCAGCGACACAACCGAGTGCACCGAGAGCACCAGCGGTGTTGAAAGCCCTGCCAGTATTAAGTACGCCATCTCATAGTGATGCCAGTGTCGCGCCGAACCACTCCAGCCCAGAGAGAATAAGCCATAGAGCCGTTGAGCAACCTTGTTCTTGACGAAGTCTCGTAATGTCGCCAAGTCCGGCACCATCCCCAAAAACCAGAAAATGAGCGAGACTGTCAAGTACGTTGACACGGCAAAGACATCCCACTCGAGCGGTGAACGAAAGTTCGTCCACATTTGCATCTGGTTCGGATACGGGATGAGCCAGTAGGCAAACCATATCCGCCCGACGTGGATCAGCGGGAACAACCCAGCACAAATCACAGCAAATATGGTCATCGCCTCGGCGGAGCGGTTGATAGCGGTGCGCCATTTCTGACGAAACAGGAACAGAATTGCGGAGATCAACGTGCCGGCGTGACCGATACCAATCCAGAAGACAAAGTTGGTGATATCCCATCCCCAGCCGATTGGGTTATTCAATCCCCAGACGCCAATACCTGTGAGAATGGTGTAGAGAATACACCCGACTCCCCATGCTGCAATTGCAGCAGTAAAGCTAAGCGCAAGCAGATACTTTGGCGAGGGTTTGTCTTCTGCAATGCGGGCAATCTTTTCTGTGATGTCGTGGAGGGTAGGCTCGCCGAGCACTAATGGTTCGCGCTCGTAGCGGAGTCCATCTACCCGCGAATCGTGCTGATGTGCTGCTGTTACAGTTGCCATAGCTACGCCACAACAGGAGTAGTGTTACGAACTTTTGCAAGGTATGTCACCGAGGGGCGGACGTTGAGTTCCTCCAGTACCAAGAACGATCGTTCGCTGGTACGGAGTTGAGCGACACGACTGTGGGCATCGTTGAGATTGCCAAACGTAATCGCTGACGCTGGGCATGCCTGCTCGCAAGCCGTTTGTACGGCACCATCGGGCACGCGCGCATGACCTTGGTCCTTGGCATGATACTTGGCTTCGTTGATGCGTTGTACGCAGAACGTGCATTTTTCCATCACCCCACGCATCCGAACCGTGACGTCCGGATTCATCGCTAAATCGAGTGGATGGGGATGCTCGGTCCCAAGTTTTTCGTTGTAGAAGCGCTGGAAGTATGCCAAAAAGTTGAAGCGGCGAACCTTGTACGGGCAGTTATTCAAGCAGTATCGTGTCCCAACACAGCGATTATAGACCATTTCGTTGAGACCTTCGGGCGAATGCACTGTCGCTGCCACTGGACACACGTTCTCGCACGGTGCATTCTCGCAGTGCTGGCAGAGCATTGGCTCGACCACACTCCGCGGATCATCGGGTGTGCCAAGGTAATACCGATCCAAACGGATCCAATGCATCACGCGACCGCGCATAACTTGGTCTTTACCAACGGGTGGAATGTTGTTTTCACTCTCACAGGCAACAACACACGCATTGCATCCGGTACACGCGGAAAGATCTATGACCATTCCCCAGCGATGCCCTTTGTACTGGTAACCTTCGACAATATTCAACGGGATTTCGAATCGTCCATCCCGACCAGTGCTGGGGAATTCAATACCTTTGAGTTCCTTGCCGGACTTGAATTCTTCGAGTGTCATCTCGTGCACAATCGGGCGGAACTTTTCCTCCGGTGCATCAGGCTCCCACTGCTTGGTAAACTGCGAGTGGAAGTATTTCTGGGTGCGTGCAATCGGTGAATGTCTGCCAGTCTTTGTGACAATAGCAGCGTAATACCCAGCAGTCGAAGCCGATAGTAGCGGATACACGTTTTGTCCGTATCCGGCAGCAACCTTCCCAGCACTCCGACCGTAGCCCAGTGTAGTCACGATGACTCCATCGTGCATACCGTACTGCGTTAGCACCGGCAATTCAACGGCATTTTTACCAACGCTAATTTTGACCACATCCTCATCGCGCACACCGAGTTTCTCGGCGGTATCTTTCGACATGATTGCTACATTTTCCCACGTGTGCTTTGTCACTGGATCGGGGCACTCGAGCAACCATGGATTATTTGCGTGCGAACCGTCGTCGGTGGAGCTGCTGGGAACAACTAATAATGCCATATCGCCGGGCGAGAGAGCTGGACGCAGGTTGTCGAGTGTACCCAAATTTGCTGGCGGGATGGGTGTTGGCTGACCGGCCACAAAACCTTTGCGCAAGAGCTCTTCCCATGCTGCTTCTGAACCGACGCGGTCGAGCACGGATTTCTTGAAAAAGTCGAAGTACTTTTCTGCACCTCCGACAGCGTCGAGATTGAACTCTTTGACTAATCCAAAGAGCAACTCACCGAGTGAAAGCGCACTGACAGGCAATGGAGCAATCAACGGCTGCTGGATGCAATACGATCCATCGAACGCTATCGCATCGCCCCAGCTTTCGTATTGATGGGCTGACGGAATGGTTATCGTACAGGTTAGCGCTGTTTCATCATCAATCAGGCTATGGGCAAACCGATGCGGAAC
>JBBIUD010000112.1:0-5727 GCA_037440485.1 Chlorobiota bacterium | reverse complement strand
CGCCGAAATGGCCACCGGCGAAGGGAAAACGCTCGTAGCAGTTGCGCCCCTCTACCTGAATGCGCTGGCGGGGTATGGCGCACACCTGGTTACCGTCAACGATTACCTGGCCCGCCGCGATAGCCAATGGATGAAGCCTGTTTACGACATGCTCGGGGTCAGTGTTGGGTGTATTCAATCCCAGATGGAGACTGCCGAGCGCAAAGCCCAGTATGCCTGCGATATCACCTATGGCACCAACAATGAGTTCGGCTTCGATTACCTTCGGGACAACATGGTCGCCGATACCGCCGACATGGTCCAGCGCGGGCACTACTACGCAATCGTGGACGAAGTGGACTCAGTCCTCATTGACGAAGCGCGCACTCCGCTCATCATCAGCGGGCCGGTTAGCTCGACGACTGATGAAAAGTTCGTCGAAATGAATCCCCGCGTCCGGCGCTTGGTCGAGGCGCAAGCACGACTTGTCAATGCTATCGTCAGCGAAGCCGAGCGGCTGCTGAAAAGCTCCTCCAAAGACGATCGCGAAAAAGCAGGCCTTGCGCTCCTGCGTGCCTATCGCGCGATGCCGAAGCACAAAAAGCTTCAAAAGCTGCTCCAAGACCCCGACACGATGAAGCTCATGCGCGAAACTGAGCTCTACTACCTTCGCGACCAGGGGCGACACATGCACATCGTGGACGAAGAGCTCTACTACGTCATTGACGAGAAGAACCACACCATTGACATCTCCGAAAAAGGACGCCAGCTGCTCGCCACTGCCAACGAAGACCCGAACATGTTTGTCATCCCCGACATCGCCGCCCAGATGAGCGCGATCGAGGGTGACCCAACGCTCAGCCCCGAGGAAAAGCAGCGGCGCAAAGATGAGCTCTACCGCCTCTACGCCGAGCGCAGCGACCGCATCCACATCGTCTCGCAACTGCTGCGGGCGTACTCGCTCTACGAACGGGACGTCGAGTACGTTGTCCAGGATAACAAAGTCAAAATCGTTGATGAGTTCACCGGCCGCATCCTCGAAGGCAGACGCTACTCGGACGGATTGCACCAAGCGATCGAAGCAAAAGAAGGCGTCCACGTCGAGCGCGATACCCAAACATATGCGACCATCACGATCCAGAACTACTTCCGCCTCTACCGCAAGCTCGCGGGGATGACTGGCACCGCAGAGACCGAAGCAGCCGAGTTCTACCAGATTTACAAGCTCGACGTCGTCGTCATCCCGACTAACAAGCCCGTCATCCGCAAGGATTACGACGACCTCATCTACCGCACCAAGCGCGAGAAGTACAACGCCGTCATCGAGGAAATTCAAAAGCAGCTTGCGGCAGGGCGTGCGATTCTTGTCGGTACAACGAGCGTCGAGACCAGCGAGGTGCTCTCGAAGATGCTTCGCCGCGTCGGGATTCCGCATAACGTGCTCAACGCCAAGCACCACGAACGCGAAGCAGAAATCATCGCGCAGGCAGGGCGGAAAGGTGCAGTCACGATCGCCACCAACATGGCCGGGCGCGGCACCGACATTAAGCTCGACGACGAGGTCCGCGCCAACGGCGGACTCTGCATCATCGGCACCGAGCGGCACGAAGCACGCCGCATTGACCGCCAGCTCCGCGGTCGCGCCGGCCGGCAGGGCGATCCCGGCTCGTCGCAGTTTTTCATTTCGCTTGAAGACGACTTGATGCGGCTCTTCGGCGGGGAACGCATCACCTCGCTTCTCCAGCGGCTCAAGGTTGATCTCAAGGAAGGCGAGCCAATCCAGGCGCGCATGCTCACACGAGCCGTCGAACGCGCCCAGAAAAAAGTTGAGGAGAACAACTTCGCCATCCGCAAGCGGCTGCTCGAATACGACAACGTCATGAACCAGCAGCGCGAGGTCATCTACGACCGCCGCCGTCACGCCCTCCGCGGTGAACGCATGCGGAGCGAAGTCTTTGCCGCACTCGAGGACCTTGCCGGCTACTGGTACGACGAAACGCACGGCGATTCCGAAGACAGCGATAATCTCGAGGCACTCAAAAACCACGTCCGAACAACGCTGCTCTGCGAGCTGCCATTGACAGCGGAACAATTCCGCACAATCAGCCGTGACGAGTGCATCGCGTGCATTGTCGAAGTGGCAGAAGAGTTCTACCGCCGCAAAGAAGAAACGCTGGGCGCTGATTTTATGGCGCAACTGGAGCGATACGCCGTGCTCACCGCCATTGACGACAAATGGCGGGAGCATTTGCGCATCATGGACGAAGTCAAAGAAGGAATCTACCTGCGGGCGTATGGACAAAAAGACCCGCTGCTGGAATACAAGCGCGAAGCGTTCACGCTCTTTCAACAGCTCCTCATCGAGATCGCTAAGCAAACGGTTGAAACTGCGTTCAAGTTCTTTCCCGTCGTTGAATCACCAGAGCAACCACGGCAAGCACTGCCGTTGCGTCGTGCGCGCCGCTCGCGCAGCAGCGCACTGCTCCAGCCGGAATCGGTTGCGGTCGAAACGCTCACATACGACCGTCCGGAATCGGGCGATCCATTGATCACCGGTGCTGTACCGCAGCAGGAGCCTAGCCGCCCGCTACCGGTTCAGACTATTCACCGGACGCAGCCGCGCGTCGGACGAAACGATCCCTGCCCGTGCGGGAGCGGCAAAAAGTACAAGCACTGTTGCGGCAAGAACGCCTGATGCGCGCTACCTCGAGAACAGTCGTTGTTGTGCACGGTGGGTATTCAGCGCGGGCACGTGTCTTTACCTGACCAGCAGCATCAGGCATTGCGCTGAGCCGTTCGGCGTGTTAGCTTGGGCGCGATACGCTCCCACTGCCCATGTGGAAGCATCTATCTCAAGCCGGTGCTCACCCGCACTCAACTTTCCATCCACCAGCGTTGTCACTTCGCGCCCAAGCACATCAAACACCTTCAGCGTTACATGCGAATTGTGCGGAAGCCAGACGCGAATCGTGGTGGATGCACGGGCAGGATTGGGGTAACACTCCACCGAAAGGTGAACGTCACCGGTGGGCATCTGGTCAACTGCTGAGGTCTGCGGACCGATGATTGCGTTGAGGTATTGCCAGATCTGATCATTGAACGCTGCGGTGACCTCTGCCGATGAGTCAGGAGCACCGCCCATGCGCACCAGGATCAGCCGTCGGCTGGGGACGACATTGAGAATTTGCCCGTCTTTGCCCAGAGCGGCGATCATGTCCGGTGGTGCATTCGGCATCAGTGGACCAGTGAAAACGTACTGCAGGCGTGGCAGCATATAGGCACGCTGACCGTTGAGCCACCAGAGGTAGCCATACGAGGGGTTCAGCTCTTGCGAGGGTGTTGTCATGCGGCGGAAATACGCGGTGTCGTGCAGCAGCGTATCGCGAGCCCAAACACCGCGGTTGAGAATCAGCAACCCAAACCGCGCCATGCTGCGGGCATTGCTGAGGAGCACGTTGTTGTAACCACTTTTGATCCAGATGCCCGTCATGCCGGTCCGTGATTTGAGTGCTTGGGCAAAGTAGGTGTTGAACGATTTGCCGGTCGCTGATTCGAGCACGTTTTCCAGCAGGGTGTAGGGTGCATTGTGGTATGCCCAGCGTGTTCCCGGTTCCGCTCGGCAGCGCAAGCAGCTCGGCAGCGTACAGTACGGATCAACCACAGCATCATCGAGACCGCTGGTCATGGTCAACTGGTGCCAAACGGTGATGCGCTGTTCTTGCTCAGCGGTGCAGGATGTCCACCCGCTACCAAGATACGTTGACGACGGTGCCTCGATCGAGAGCGCACCATCTTGCTGCGCCATGCCCACCAAGAACGCTGTAACGCTCTTGCCAGCCGATGCCCAATACCAGATGCTGTCGCCCGTGAAACTGCCGAAATATCGTTCGAGCACGATTCGACCGTCCTGCAGCACGATGAACGCTTTCGTGTTGCGACTTTCCAGAAAAGCAAGCAGTGAATCAATGCGTTCGACATGCCAGCCAAGCGAGGCTGGTGTAAGCGTTTCCCATGTGCTCCCGGCAATCGGCGGAAAGTACAGCGGTTGTGCGCGTGTGGGAACAAAGCAGGTACCAAGTGCCAGGCAACAACCAAACAAACGGAGAAACAGGTGCATCCGGTGTGCTCCAAGGGTGAGTAAGTCTGCAGACTTTGACCGATGCCCGGCAAAACTGGTTGAATCGCACGCCTACCACCGCAGCAGCGGCAGTCGGTACTGCTGCGCTCCAATCCGAACCACAACCACGTACAGACCGCGTGCAATGCTCCGCAGGTCGTAGGAAAGTTCCG
This sequence comes from Chlorobiota bacterium, assembly GCA_037440485.1. Taxonomy (GTDB): domain Bacteria; phylum Bacteroidota; class Ignavibacteria; order Kapaibacteriales; family NICIL-2; genus NICIL-2. Next base: position 1,458 of record JBBIUD010000112.1, on the reverse strand, counting down.
TAATCGGTGCCGACGATACGACAGACTGCTCCCCGACGAGGTGACCGACCAGCGTGTAGAGTTGCACGGTGATACTGCCTTCAGCGTTGATGCGAACCGTGACATTGTCCTCGGCAGGGTTGGGAATGAGCTCGATGGCAGGTGTACTCGACTCTGCAGCCGAGATGCTGGTGAAAACAAAGTCCGCACTGGTGGCACTGCAACCGTTGGTATCGCGAATCTGGACGCGATACCGACCCTCCTCGGTGGGACGATAGTGCTGCTCGGTTGCGCCGGGGATTGGTTCATCATCGCGCAACCATTGATACTCGGCAGCGATTGCCGATGTCCGGAGTGTATCGCCCTGCCGTTCGATTGTAGGGGTCGGCGGTAGCGGATAAAACGTAACGCGAACGGTATCCGATGAGCCACGGCAACCCGATGGCGTTTGAACATGCACAACGTAGGCACCGCTTGCTGTCACCGGCAGACGGCGCGAGGATGCACCCGTGCTCCAGGTGTACAGGACATAGCCCGGACCAGCATCGAGTGTGATGGTGTCGCCCAAGCAGGCGCTGAACCGTCCGCTCAGCGAGGTTACAACCGGTCGAACGGTTGTATCGCGGGTGATGGTGACGGTGTCGGAGCTGCCTTGGCAGCCAGCCTGAGATGTGCAGATGCACCAATATCGCCCTGGCTCGCGAACAGTGAGCAGCCGCGTCGTTGCACCGGTGTTCCACAGGTAAGCAGCAAAGCCATCGCCGGCATCGAGGCGAGTTGAGTCATTCCCGCAGAGCGTTGCCGAGCCAATGATGGTGATAACGGGCGCTGGTATGCCGACGACCGACACCCTGATCGGATCGGATTGAGTGCGGCAACCGTTGCTGTCGGTTGCGATGACGCTGTAGGTGCCGCTTGTCCGGATGACACGGCGGGCTGTCGTTACTCCATCGAGCCAGAAGAACGTCGCGCCCGGAACTGATCGTGCGGTGAGTACAACGCTATCGCCCTGGCAAAGCTGCAGACGCCCGGTAATCTCCACTGTCAACGCCGGTCGGGGCAAACGAGCAGCAAGGAGCGTGTCCGAGGTACTGCTGCATCCATTGGCATCGGTGACAGTGACCGCATAAGCACCACCACTCCGCACGGTAATGCGCTGTGTGGTTGCGCCATTGTTCCACTGGTACGCGGCGTAGCCTGCCGGTGCTTCCAACACGAGTGAATCGCCCTCGCAGAACGGATTGCGACCGTACACGGTGATCGTTGGGACGGCAGGACGTGCATAGACGGTACACTGAACCGTTGCCGAGCGTGTGCTACAGCCGGCAGCATTGGTGACGGTTACGTCCAGCAAGTGGACGCCGACCGAGCGGATAACAACGCGCTGGGTCGTATCGCCCGTGTTCCACTGATAGCGCACAATCCCGGTGCCCGTGGCGGTTGCGATAATCGAATCGCCAAAGCAGACAGCCTGTGCCG
>JBBIUD010000111.1:0-5735 GCA_037440485.1 Chlorobiota bacterium | reverse complement strand
CGTAGAGACAGATAATTCGCTTGGCTGGAAGTCCGCTCAGGGAATCAACCATACCGGATACTTTGTTCGCTTGTGGTCCAAAGTAAAGCGCTCGTGTGCCCTGGGTTGTTACCATTCGCGTTTGGATCGCTCGATTCGAGTCGAGGATGGTAACAAGCCAGTACATCATGTTCCCTTCGGTGAAGCGCACGTTCGCAGTTGCGACGAGATTGACCCAAAGGGTTTTGCTTGTTTGTCCTGGACCCGTACGAAACTCCGAGTAACCACCGCTGACAGTGAAATCGCGTGTTGATGTGTAGTTGAATGTCTGTGTATTTGCGTTATAGTGGAGATTATTGCCAGCGCCAATGGTGGTTGTAACCATTGAGACCGAGTCGGCGCCGACATAGTAGCGATACGTTGTGTTCGGTTGTAGGTTGTCAAGGCGAATGAGCGCCCAGACGGGAATTCTGGTGCTTGAATTGGACGATAGCATGAATTGCGGCAAAATCAACTCCGTAACGCTTGGATGTGCAACGACCGTAAGCGTGTAGCTCGCACTGGTTAGGTTGTTCGCCGTAAACGCGATGGTGTACGTGCCTGGCGTATTGAAAAGGACATTGTTGAACAGTGTGACGCCATTTATGTGTGTAACTGTGGTTGTTCCGGATGCACCAGCAGGTCCAGACTGAACAATCAAGTTGCATTGGTATGGGAAATGTGTATCAATGCTGTTGTCTGCTCGCCGGGCTGTGACAGTAAACGCCGGTAACACCAGCCCTGCAAAGGTGTACTGCGGGAAAGACTCGACCGTCAATTGAGTGGCGTTCGGAAGTACAGTAAACGGAGCACTGAGTCCATTGGCAAGATTATCGCCGCTTGTTCGGCGCACGCGGATTTGTACGCCTGATTCGGCAACGTTATATGCTACTCCTGAGATGGTGACAGTATTTGTACCTGCAATGAGCGTTCCGGTGAGCATCCCACTCAGCGTCCCAGTACCGCTGACAAGTTCTAAAACAACGTCGGTATTGGTTTGGACATTACGCGGCTGGTTATTGTCGTTCCAGGCTTGAACAGTAACGCTGAACGGTGCTGATCGCGAAGGTGATGTTGGGGTAATTGACGTGATAGCCAATTTTGTTGGTATGCCAGTATTAGCATCGCTCTGGACCAGAATGTCATCCACTTTAAGCGGTGGGCGATTCCCCGACGTCTGGGGGAAACGTTGATAATACCGCCATCGAATTTGAACGACAGGTTGGTTCTCGCACGATGAAGGGAGAGTAAAGGTTGGCATTGTGACGGTTTCCGCGACAAGACTTGTACCCTGAATGTTGGCATTGTACTGAACAGTATCTGTGCCGATGATAGCAGTTTGCCAAGTTCCCGTTGTCCCGATGCGGTACTGGAGTAGAATCGAGTAGTAGCGAAAACCGGTGAACGTTGATGATAGCGTGCCGGCTTTCCACGAGATGCGAATGTTGACTCGACCGGTTGTATTGAGCGCAAGGACAGCTGCGCCAAGGTTCCCGGGACTTGATGTATTCAAAAAAGAGAAACCATCTACACCGAGACCATTCATTCGGGTGCCGCTTGTGCTGTTGTAGACACCCGTGTAGTTACCAATCACTTGTGCAGTATCGGGTTGAAGATTATTATCCGCTCGATTGAAAATGTGGAATGCCATGTTGGGCGGATAGGTGCCAGCTGCGTTCGTCGCATCCCAAGCGTTGAGAGAATAATCACCGGTGCTCAGATCAAATGGCGTTGGGTTTGTTTGTGCAGGAGCTACAATGGTTGCAAGAAAGAAAAATGCTCCGTAGAAAAAGTTTCGAATGTTCATGGCACACTCCAGAATGGTTACAAAATCTGCTTGTGAATACTACACGCAATTTACTCAACAGCATGTAGTCACCCATGTTACAAATACACAATCGCCCTGCTCGCATAAAATTGAGCAGGGCGATTGAAGCGATAAAGCCTCTCTGGCAGAGCGCTATCGTGTCAGAAGCAGTGCTTTAGTTGGTGCGTTCCAGTGTCCGCTCGTCATTCGAATGAAGTACACTCCATTGGGTAGGTCGCTGACGTCAAGTGTGGCTTCGTAACTACCTGGAGCAAGAACCTGGTCGAGCGGTATGCGAACGACCTCACCAAGCGAGTTGACGATTTGCAGGCGCGTTGCAGCTTCGTAACCAACGCCAAATCGAATCACAACACGCGAGCCATCCGATGGATTGGGTTCTGGGTCCTGGAGAGAGAATGTCCCAAGACTAACGACCACGTGACGCATATCCCATGCGCACACCTTGGGCAGATTGACACGACCTGGTTCGGTATCAACCAGCACCCAGCATGAACTCCCCGTTGGATCGAAAGCACAGCCAAGTTCGGTTTCAAGTTTTGGACTGAAGTAAGCCCGCATCTTGAATTTGAAGAGCGTACCAACACCCTGGAGCGGACGTGTGCCGGAGGGTTCATCCAGCTCAACTTCAAATTCCCCGGGTTTATTGATGACTGCTTTGCGAACGGTCCACCCATCGGAAAGTGTGCCTGACGTGATGATGTTGTCGGCTCCGGTTTCGGGAGTGAAAATTTGTGGGTCGTAGTAGATGTACGCATGGTAATTGGTCACCCGACCATCGTCAATGCGATTGGGACGGTCCAGCAGGTTGAATTCGAACTCCAGCGGTGTGTCGTATTGGTGAGCCTCAATGGTGTACGACGGTTTATTCATCGGGCGCGTGGTTGCAAGGACAACGATGTCAATTCCCGTTCCCGCCACGTATGAGCGCACTGTTAGTGGACGGTTATTCTCATCTTCTAACGACCAATCGAATGCATACGTAACCGATGCATTTGACTCGTAGCGGATAGCTTGGCGTTCGCGCGCCGCATCGTAGGGCGGACTAAAACGTACCGCAAGAGGTGTGGACGTCATACCCGGGTCAATTGTCATGCCAACAACACTCTGGAGGTTTTCGATTGCAAACAGTTGTGAGGTTTCTGGTGTTGCTGGCTGGACATTAACGATTCGAAGGCGTGTCTGCCCTGTATTCCGAACGTACAGGTCTTGTGTCGAGAGCCGGCTGTTGCATTTGTACACATTACCGAAATCATGGTTGGTAGCTTCTGCCGAATAGTTGCTTGCTTCTCCGACGCCATAGAGAATTGGATGTTTGATTTCGTCTGGCATCAAGTCACAATCAACCTCGATGCGTGCAGTTTGCAAGCCTGGTTGACGTACAGTGAAGATGACGTCAATGGCACGTTCTCCGTCGGGTGGAATGGTGAACGGTCCGCTTGAAAATGCACTGGAATACCACGAGGGATCAATTTGGAAAGCTCCCGCATTATCATCGGCGATGCGAAGATCACGGACTGTCAGGTTCATCGTACCCCGGTTGTAAATGTGGGCAGTGCCGCGGACAACAGTGCCAATGGCAAGTGGGGTTGTGCTACCCCAACCGAGCGAATCCTGAACAGGGACGACGGCAGTGCCGCGTAACACAGCGCTGGCTGTGCGCTGCTCACCATTGAACACGCCACTCAAAACAACGTTGACGACGTAGTCTCCAGTTGCTGTGGGAGTAAAGCGAACGGGAATTTGAATATTCTCGCCAGCGAACAGTTGAGCTGGCAAAGCTCGGAGGTCAAGTTGGAAAGCTGATGCAGGATCAGTTATGCCGGTTGGGAGTTGGACACTCTGAAGCTGAACTGTTGGATTGAGCAGAGATGTCCCAGCCGAACCAACGGCGCCTGCGCTAATGAAGTGGTCGTACGATGTGCGACCGTTGATCTGGACGTTGTAGCGATCAAGGACACGGACGATACCAAAGTCGTGACCCGTAATGACCGGTCCGGCATCAATACCAACGCCAGACCACAGGCTGATCTTGTCGCTACAATTGTCGTCGGCATCGCTAATCACGCGAACATCCAGGGTATGCGTTTTGCCTACATCGGGTGGTGTGAACCACACGTTGAATTCAACCGATTCGCCCGCAGCAAGTGTTATGGGTGGATTGAGCGATGCAAAATCATCTCGGAAGTAACGCTGCGATGGGTAGGGGTCTGTTTGTCCTGTGTATTCGATGCGGTGTATGGTTGTCGAAAATGCACTGGTATTGGTAATGCGGCATTTGATGGGCTGCTGACTTTCTACACCCACTGGCATGGCGGGGAAAGTTACATCGGTAATCGCAATACATGCTTTTCCTGTTTGTAAGCGCAGTGGAATCTCGTATGGTGTACAGCTTAGCGTCACGATAATAGCGTCTTGAATTGCTTGGCGGGATTCTTGGATAGCAGTGGCTTTGATGGTGATCTCAAGTTGTTCGTTCGGTTGAAGTGTAACAGGTAAAGGTTTTGACGTCGAGACAATTTCAAACTCCGTTCGGCTGTTTTTAAGCCGAATTTCCGTTACGGTGATTGGTTCAGTGCCGCTGTTGAGTAGAGTAATTGTGCGTTCAGCTGAGCTGCCGACGGTGAGAGCACTGAAATCAATTTGCGTGGGATTGATGCTAAGCGCTTCTGGAATGTAATCGAACGTGCGGGAGACAAACTTACCTGACCGTGTCATTGCGATGACTTCTGCATGCGCTTGCTGTGTCGGATTGATCGGGCGGAGCGTGAAGTTCATTTCCTGCAGCGAGGCATCAAGGTCAGGGTGCAATTCAAGCTCGTAGTTGAAGCTCACTTCTGGATTGAGTTCAACCGAGAGCATTCGCGCACAATCTGAGTTTGGTGGGAGTGCTCGTGCAACACCTTCCACGATGCCACATTGCTGGCTGGCTTGGATAGTTATGCTGTCCTCGCATGCAAGGGCAAAGTTGATACCGGTCGGATAGCCATAGGCAAAACCGTCTTTGGAACGATCCCAGTTTCCATAAACATAGGCGGTGAATTTTGCGTTGGGTGATAGCGATTCGATGGTGTGGTCACCTGGACCGACCTCACCAATAGCGTAGCTAAACTCACTTCCGGCGACTGGCTGAACTCGGCTTCCGAAATAACCCCGTAAGGACATGCCATCGAATTTGATGCTGTCAACGTACTTGGTCAAAAATGTAATCATCACAAAGTTGTCAATACCCTGGGGTGAGTAGAAAGTCGTGTACGTTGCCCATTGCTCGCGAGGTGTGAGAACAAGCATCATTCCTTGCCCATTGCGGCTTGGATTCTGGGATTCGTTTCCCTTCTGCTCGCCGACCATCGTTACTGCATTGAGCCGCCACGCTTTTCCGTAATGACCAATCAGGATTGGTTTATTGCTTTTGTAGAGGCACGGCTCTTCCATTGTTGTGAAATCAAACCGATCTCCTGCACGCAAAGGACGCGGAACAGTTTGCCAAGTGTTATCGCTTTTCCGGCGGTATTGGACGATGGTATTATCTTCCGTCGCAATAATTCGAATGAGGTCGCCTTCTGATTCGAGATCAAACGTTGAGCGTGGGCGATCGGCATACATAATCGGCGCGGAGAAATATTCCTTGCCAAGAAATTCCACAGGCCACATGCTTTCGATGTACATATTCCGCATAAAATTGGCTGGTGTGCCGAGCATTGTCGGCTGGTATCGGGGAAAAGCGCCTTTGGTATGCCCTGATATGACCGAAACAGGTGCTGAGGCAACAATTTTTGATCCTGTTAAATCTGTCGTTTCGAAATCTTGGTCGTAACCAGGCTTGATCTTTGCCTTCAGGAGTAACGTTTGCCCTCGTTGGAGTGTATACACGCGTGATTGCCCACCACGT
>JBBIUD010000110.1:0-5780 GCA_037440485.1 Chlorobiota bacterium | reverse complement strand
GATTACAACTGGCAATCATGTGTGGGAAAACTGGAAATCGAGACCACTGCTTGTGCACAACCCACGTGTGCTTCGTCCACTCAATTATCCACCCGGAAATCCGGGCAATGGAATGGTCGTCGTCGGTGTGCCGGCAGGAACGATCGGTGTGATTCAAGTGCAAGGGCGCGTGTACATGCCGCCAATAGACTGTCCCTTTCGCGCTGCACGGCGCGCTGCTGAGCAACTCCGGTCCGAGACAGCCGTGATTATTGTTGATGTCCACGCGGAAGCAACCGCCGAAAAAATTGCGCTCGGATGGCATCTCGATGGCTTGGTCTCAGCGGTCATCGGAACGCATACCCACGTGCAAACCAACGATGCTCGCATTCTCCCCAATGGCACGGCATTTGTTACCGATGTAGGCATGAGCGGTGCGTTCAATTCGGTTATCGGCATGGCGACCGATGTTGCGCTCCGACGGTTTCTGTACCAGACCGCGCACAAGTACGAACTTGCGCAGGGTGATTGGCGCATCAGCGGTGCGGTCGTCGAGGCCGATACCGAAAGTGGCCGTGCACGTGCGATTGAGACGTTCTGCGTGCAGTGTCCTGATCCCGGGTAAGGCATGCATCGCTGAAGCGAAAGGCTCTCCAATCGCACCCGTGCCAGAGAGCTGATGCTCGGGCGCTACGCACCATGAAAAGAACACTCAATACATGGAGGCACTGGAATGAAGGTTGCACTCATTACCGGTATCACGGGCCAGGATGGCTCGTACCTGACAGAATTTCTGCTGTCGAAGGGTTATACTGTCCACGGGGTTATCCGTCGCTCCAGCGTGTTCAATACCAACCGCATTGATCACGTGTACAAAGACCCCAACGCGGTCAATGGTCAGGCGCAGCTTTTTTTGCACTACGGTGATCTGAGTGATCCGGGGCTGCTGACTGAGCTAATCTACAACATTCGTCCCGATGAAGTCTATCACCTTGGCGCGCAAAGCCACGTTCGCGTATCGTTCGATATGCCGGAGTACACGGGCAATATTACCGGGCTGGGGACAACGCGACTTCTGGAAGCAATTCGCCGTAGCGGTCTGCGCCCTCGATTCTACCAAGCCTCCTCGAGCGAAATGTTTGGTGCTGCACCACCACCACAGAATGAACAAACACCGTTTGCTCCCCAGAGTCCGTATGCTGTCGCCAAGCTCTATGCCTACTGGATGGCGTGTAACTATCGGGATGCCTACGGACTATTTGCTTGCAATGGCATTTTGTTCAACCACGAATCCCCCCGGCGAGGCGAAACGTTCCTTACCCGAAAGGTGACGCGCGCACTGGCATTCATGCTGAGTGGGAAACAGAAAACGGTGTACTTGGGCAATCTCGATGCTTACCGCGATTGGGGATATGCACCCGAGTATGTCCAGATGATGTGGTTGATGCTCCAGCAGGACCAGCCCGATGACTACGTCGTTGGTACAGGCGAAATGCACAGCGTCCGCCAGTTTGTCGAAGATGCGTTTGCATACGTTGGTATTGAACTGGAGTGGCGGGGCCAGCGGCAACACGAACAAGGTGTTGTCCGGAGCGTGGACACGCGGTGGGATCATGTACTGCGTCCAGGTGACGTGGTTGTTCAGGTATTGCCGAAGTACTTCCGACCGACGGAGGTAGATGCGCTGCGTGCTGACATTACGAAAGCACGGCAGAAGCTCGGTTGGGAGCCACAGGTTACCTACCGCGACTTAGTGCGGATTATGGTTGATTACGATTTGCTCTTCGAGGGACTCCATCCCCCCGGCGAGGGTATCGAGTGCGAACAGCGTTTGGGGTACGGATGGATTCAGCAGCCACCCTACAACGTTACGGGCGGACTTGATTCCTACCAACGGCTCCCGATCAAAGCCGAACGGCACTTAGTACGAACCATCGTAGAGTTGCTGGCAGAAGCCGAACAGAACTGGTAGTCAACGCAGAAACGGAGCGAGTAACTCCGCTGTGCGCAGGTGTGCCAGTACTTTGTCCTCAACCAGCGTAGCGACGGCTGCTTTAGCCTCTGCCAGCGGAATGGCGTAGTGGTATGCAAAGTGCCAAATATCAATGGCGCCGCCAGCATGAATCTCGAGCACCAGCAGTTGTTCCGGCGTGAGCGATTCTCCGGTGGCAAATCGGTTGCGAACAGCTTCGGTGTAGTCGCGTGCTTCGGCTGTCCATTCCAGCATCGCCGGGAAAAAGTAGTAGTTGTCGGTGCTCATCAGATCGCAAATTGGGAATCCACGCCGTCGGTCTAAAAGTGAGGGCAAAAAGGATATCGAAACCACGTAGGGTTCGTCGCTACCTCCCCAGAGATCGTCCCAGACTGCGGGATCAGTCGTGCGGAGCCATTCAAAAAATTGCTGCTCATAGTCGGGCAAGCGAATCAAACCGTACGAGCGATGCCGAGTGCTGATTTCCTCAGCCAGTGATGGCGTCAACTGGTCGAAGATTTCTGCTGGAATCGTCGCTGGCACGTCGCGCTTGAGTGCAGTGTCGAACCAGCCGAGGATGTCGTCCGTGTGCATTGTGGCTGTGTTATTGTTTCGAGAGAGTCAATGCAAAAATGCGTGGCATCAGTGTTACCAGCACCACCCGATTGAAGCACCACCCCATGGGAGAAAAGCAGCTTCGTTCCGACCAAAAGCAAGGAGTGGTGTAAAGCCAATTCGGAAGAGAAAACCGCCATCGGCTGGTTGTAAGCGATAGCCGAGATTGAATGGCACGTACACAAGTGGTGTTGGCTCGCTTGCTGAGCTATAGCCGAATAGGTTCAGATTGACGTGCAACACCATTACACCCAACCCTGCGCCCAGTTCGAGGTGATGAGAACTGGTTCCACCCGTGAGCATGTACCCTTGTGCAAATACCCAATAGCTTGGCGAGCTGGGTAATCCGCCAATGCGGATGCCATACTGTTCATCAAGCCGGCGGTCGTAGTTGAGCGACAGCAGTAATCCTGCACCGAGAGCTTCAACGTAGGCAGCGTCAGCAGCGGTCAGGCTCGGGACCTTCGGTGGTAATGCCCCTGCTGGCACAATCGAGGCAATCAGCACAAGCACCACAAGCATCGCCGACAATAGCATGGTACGCGCGCAAAATTAGCACGTGCACTTACTCGACAATATCGAGACTTTAATCAACCGGATTGCTGGTACAAACTCTAAGTGGGTTTCTAACATGATGGTCAATTGCTGCATAGTGGGAGCTGACCGTGTGATCGGCGCACATACTTTGTCGACATCGAACAAACGAAGTCGAACGAGCGGATTGTGTTTTTGATCGAGTCTCAAGTGGAAGGGAAAGAGAGGTATCGGGTGCTCATCTGGGAGGAGGATTTTCCCCGTATTGTAGAGGCGATGCAAGCAGCGCTGGATTATCTGAAGCAGCACGCTGAACCACTGGCGCGAAGCTAACACCAGCGGCAAAGGGTGCGTCTGCTGACAACTGCCGGCATGGTGAAATTGGCACCGATAGTATTCGTCATCAGTGCCGGTTGTAAGTTCGCAGTCGGCAGACGATACTATCGCAGAGTGCCATGGCAGAAATTGAATCACTGACACTGCATCCTCCGCACGTCAACGGTCATCAGATCAGCGGTGCACGAGCAGCAGCTTACCAGGCGCTCCGTGCTGAGTATGAACGGTTGCTGGCACAACTGGAGCCAGACGTTCGCTCGCTGCTAGAGCGCTGGCGCGATGAGCTTGCTGCCTATCGCGGGGAGGAATTTGTGTACACTGTTCGCGGACGAGAAATTCGGGTGCGAAACCACGTCGAGTCGTTATCGCACCTCCAGATTCCCAAGATTGCAACGCCGCGCTTCAACGACTGGGGTGACATTGTCCGCTGGGCAATGCAGGAAAATTTCCCCGGCAAATTCCCCTACACAGCAGGTGTTTATCCATTCAAGCGACAGAATGAAGACCCCACCCGCATGTTCGCCGGTGAAGGCGGTCCGGAGCGAACAAACAAACGCTTCCACTACCTTTCGTTCGGGATGCCGGCAGCACGACTTTCGACTGCCTTCGATTCGGTGACGCTCTACGGCGAAGACCCTGACCGCTGCCCGGACATCTATGGCAAGATTGGAAATTCCGGCGTCAGCGTTGCCACCATTGATGATGCAAAAAAGTTGTACTCAGGTTTTGATCTCTGCGCGCCGACGACATCGGTTTCAATGACCATCAATGGTCCAGCGCCGATGATACTAGCGTTTTTTCTCAATGCAGCCATTGACCAGGAGTGTGAAAAGTACATCCGTCAGAACGGTCTGACCGAGGACGTCGAACAACGCATCGAGGAACTCTATCGCCAGCGAGGCTTGCCACGACCGGTCTATCGCAACATTGCAACGAATGCGCCCATCGGTGAGCTGCCCCAGGGGCATAATGGACTGGGACTCTTGCTGCTTGGTGTCAGTGGCGACGAGGTACTCCCACCGGAGGTGTACGCTGCGTGCAAGCGTCGTGCACTCGAGCAGGTCCGCGGCACAGTCCAAGCCGACATTCTCAAGGAAGACCAGGCGCAGAATACCTGCATCTTCAGTACCGAATTCGCCCTGCGCATGATGGGCGACATCCAGCAGTACTTCGTCGACCAGAAGGTGCGCAACTTCTACTCGGTGAGCATCTCGGGCTACCACATCGCCGAGGCCGGGGCGAACCCGATCTCGCAGCTGGCCTTCACGCTGGCCAACGGCTTCACCTACGTCGAGAGCTACCTCGCGCGCGGCATGCACATCGACGACTTCGCGCCGAATCTTTCCTTCTTTTTCAGCAACGGCATGGACGCCGAATACTCGGTGATCGGCCGCGTCGCGCGCCGCATCTGGGCCGTGGCGATGAAGCACAAGTACGGCGCCAACGAACGCTCGCAAAAGCTCAAGTACCACGTGCAGACTTCCGGCCGCTCCCTGCACGCGCAGGAGATGGCCTTCAACGACATCCGCACGACGCTGCAAGCGCTGATCGCCGTCTACGACAACTGCAACAGTCTGCACACCAACGCCTACGACGAGGCGATCACCACGCCCACCGACGAATCGGTGCGCCGCGCCATGGCGATCCAGCTGGTCATCAACCGCGAGTGGGGACTGGCGAAGAACGAGAACCCCAACCAGGGCGCCTTTGTCATCGAGGAACTGACCGATCTGGTCGAGGAAGCCGTGCTCAAGGAATTCGAAGCCATCGCCGAACGCGGCGGCGTGCTCGGCGCGATGGAGACCGGCTACCAGCGCGGCAAGATCCAGGAAGAATCGCTCTACTACGAGCAGAAGAAGCACGACGGTTCGCATCCGATCGTCGGCGTCAATACCTTCCGCAACCCGACGGGCGAACCGACTCCGCGTCATATCGAGCTGGCCCGCTCGACCGAAGAAGAGAAACAGTCGCAGATCAAACGCCTGCGCGACTTCCAGGCGCGCCACGCGGCGGAAAGCGGCCCGATGCTGCAAAGACTTAAGCAGACGGTGATCGACAACGGCAATGTCTTTGCGGTGCTGATGGAGGCCGTGCGCGTGTGCTCGCTCGGCCAGATCTCCGGCGCCCTCTACGAGGTCGGCGGCCAATACAGGAGAAGCATGTAAGCCCGCCATCCCCCAGCCCCTTCCTCGCGGAAGGGGAGACTTTGTGTTCGCTGCGCTTGACAAGAGGAATGTGATGAAAGCTTTCCAGGACTACTACCCCGAGAACGTCGCCCACTGCTACGGCTGCGGCTCGCTCAACGAGCATGGCCACCGGATCAAGACTTACTGGGACACGGAGG
>JBBIUD010000109.1:0-5796 GCA_037440485.1 Chlorobiota bacterium | reverse complement strand
GCCCTCCGGCAAGTATGGTGGAACAACCCTATGCCGCGCTCATTGGCGGTACTTCTGCAAAAAACGGGAAAAAAAGCTCCCGTTGTTCAGCCCAGCCAATGCCGAGAAGGTTCTTGTTTAGCGGCGTGGTTGGAAGTCTGCTTCGACGACTGGAATGCTGATGATTTCCTCGACATTCCCCTGCGCATCGAGTCGCAATGCACTAAGCTTTTTACCCCGCCGTGCGTTGGTGTCAATTCGCCAGCAATGCTCGGTGCGGCTGTAGGTCGGTTCGTCAACGGGGACATGCCCGACGATTTGGAGCTTGCCGATGTTCTGGAGCGGTCCGCGATACCAGACCACCCCGCGCCGATCACGTGGGTTGTAGGGATCGTCGGTTGAGCCGACACCGGCATGAGAGATGAAGACGGCGTTCGTTTCCCAGAACAGCGGTCGTGCGCGGAACCACTCGACATCGGCTGCCAGCGAATAGCCGCGCTGCGCATAGGCAGCCAGCACCTGCGATCCACCCTGTTGGAGCCATTCGGTCCGCGTCTGATGCTCGTAGTACTCGATGGCGCTCTGTTCGTGATTGCCCAGAAGCACGACAACTCGCTGCTGCCCATACTGATGCTCCAACCGCCGCATCAGTGCAACCACTTCAGGAGAATGATTGCCACCGCTAATCAAGTCTCCAAGCTGCACCAAGACTTCGCGCTCGACATTCCACCGCTTGATCAGCTCGGCAAAGGTGTACAGGCACCCATGCACATCACCCACAACAAAAATTCCCGTCGGCTCGGTCATTGCACGCTCCAATACAGTGATAACCGACCCATCGGCGTAGCGCTAATATGCTCGTGCAAAGAGCACGCGCCGCGAGGATGGCTTTCCGCTGACGATGCAGCGTCCCGGCTCGGTCGGGCTATCGAGCGGGATGCAGCGGATCGTCGCTTTGGTGCGTTCTTTGATGTGTGCTTCGGTCTCGGCGGTGCCATCCCAATGCGCCAGCACAAAACCGCCGCATTCCTCGATGGTGCGTTCGAATTCCTCGAACGATTCGACCCTATGCGTGTTGCTCTCGACAAAGCGCCGTGCTCGATCGAGCAAGTTCTGCTGAATCTCCTCAAGCAACTGCTGGATCTGTTCGACGGCGGAGGCAACCGGAATGCTGCGTTTTTCCTTGGTATCCCGCCGAGCAACCTCGATGGTGCCGGCTTCAATGTCGCGCATGCCGATTGCAACGCGCACGGGCACACCACGCAATTCGTACTCAGCGAACTTGAATCCCGCACGTTTGGTGGGGTCGGTATCCACCTGCACGCGCAGACCGGCTCGCTGAAGCTGCTCTGCCAGCTCGCGGGCACGGCTCATCTGCGGCTCCTCGACGGTCGGGATCGTCACAATCACCACCTGCACCGGCGCCAGCCGTGGCGGCAACACCAAACCGTCGTCGTCGGAGTGGGTCATCACGAGCGCACCAATCAGCCGCGTCGAAACACCCCACGAGGTCGCCCACACATACTGCCGCTGGTTGTGCTGGTCCAGGAACGTCACGTCGAACGCTTTGGCAAAGTTCTGTCCCAAAAAGTGTGAGGTTCCGGCTTGCAGCGCCTTGCCATCCTGCATGAGTGCTTCGATGCAGTAGGTTTCTTCGGCGCCGGCGAAGCGCTCCGAGGGTGTCTTGATTCCACGCACGACCGGCATTGCCATGTACTCTTCGGCAAAGCGGGCATACACATCGAGCATGCGTTCGGCTTCCTCGATGGCTTCCTGGCGGGTGGCGTGGGCGGTGTGTCCTTCCTGCCAGAGAAACTCTGCCGTCCGCAAAAACGGGCGCGTGCGCAGTTCCCACCGCACTACGTTTGCCCACTGATTGATCAGCAGCGGCAAATCGCGGTAGCTCTGTATCCACTCGCGGTAGGTGTGCCAGATGATCGTCTCCGACGTCGGGCGTACGATCAGCTCCTCTTCCAGCTTGGCATCGGGATCAACAACGACGCCGCTGCCATCATCGGCAAGCTTGAGCCGATGGTGCGTGACAACAGCACATTCCTTGGCAAAACCTTCGACGTGCTGGGCTTCGCGGCTCAAGAAACTTTTCGGAATAAACAGCGGGAAGTAGGCGTTGACGTGTCCGGTTTCCTTGAACATTCGGTCGAGCACGGCGCGCATGTTTTCCCAGAGCGCATAGCCCAGCGGTTTGATGATCATGCAGCCGCGCACGGCGGAATAATCGGCCAGTCCACTGCGGATGACCAAATCGTTGTACCATTCGGCGTAATCAACCGCGCGGGGAGTAATGACTTTTGCCATCAGTGAAGCGATTGCACCAATAAACAACAGGGCGCAAAACTAACGCCGCAGCACCACCAGCGGAATTGCCTCGGCTACCAAAGCATTGATGCACGCCCGCATCGCAGCAGAGCGCACAGCGAACATGTATTGCACCGAGACCGCTGGCACCCACACGATCATCGGAACACCTTCGCGGCTACTGTCGCCGAAGCGTACCACGGGCGGTGGCTCCGTGCAGAGTCCCTCGACGCTCGACTGGGCGGCAAGCTCCTCGATAACCGCGCGCTGTGCACGCTCCAAATCAGCCGATGGCTCCAGCAATAGTTCCAAGCGTACCATCACCGGCGACTGCTCAGCACGAAAAACATTGAGCACGGTTGTGCTTATCCGCTGGTTGGGCACAATCAACAGTGCATTGGTTGCTCGGCGGATGATGGTCGTGCGCCAGGTGATGTCCTCAACCGTCCCCTCGAACGTTTCGAACTGCACAAAGTCGCCCACTTTGATTTTCCCGGTTAGCAGAATGTACAGACCAGCAAAAAAGTTCGAGAGCGTCTCTTGCAGCGCCAGACCGATGACCAAGCCGCTGGCGCCGATGGCAGCGACCATTGCCGAGATGTTCACCCCGAAAGCTGCCAGAATGACGACGGCAGCGATCAGGTACACGGTCGCATAGACCATTCCCTGCATGAGCGAGGCAGCCAGCGGTTCAGCACGTTCGCTTTTGATGCCGATGCTGAGCAGTTGGCGCACCAAGCGCGCCACCACAACTGCTGTGACAATGGTCAGCAGGGCGATGGTGATTTTTTCCTGCCATGCGGGCGAGAGTCCTTCGATCTGGGGCAACAGCAGCAGCACCGCTGCAGCAACGCCATAGAGCAACAGTGCACGCGCCAACACGCACACGATCGCTGCTGCCAGCCGATACGAGCGCCGTTCCAACTGCCGCCCGATGAATCCAAATAATTGCCAACCAGCAGCACCAGCTACCACCGTCAGCAGAGCACTAACCAGACGCGGCATTTTCTCCTTCCGATGATGATTGGCGTTTCTCGGGCGCACGCGCTACCAGTTGCTCGAGCAGGTCCAGTAGGCGGCGGCTTCCACCGGCAGGAAGGTCCTCCATCTCGCTGGCGAACTCTTCGGCACGGCGGCGGAAGAGCTCATCAATCTCGCGCGGTTTGGGCAGATCACCTAACGATCGAAGCCCGAAGGTACGCAAGAATTCATCGGTCGTTGCATACAGCAGCGGCTTGCCCACGCCCTCGCTGCGCCCGGCGATGGTCAGCAATCCGCGCTCGAGTAGCGAGGATATCGCTTCACTGGAATTGACACCGCGGATAGCATCAACCTCGCTTTTGGTCACCGGCTGCTTATAGGCAACGATGGCTAACACTTCCAGCGCTGCTCGCGAGAGGCGTCGTTGCTCCCGCCGTTGGAGAAACGTCGCCACCACAGCGCCGTACTCGGGCAGCGTGGCAAATTGCCATCCGCCCGCGATCGAAACGATACGGTACGGACGGTCGGTTGCCTCCAACTCCGCGTTGATGTCGGCAATGCGCTCGGCAACAATGGACGCAAAGTGCGCCGTATCGCTATCGCCGCCGAACGCCGCGTGAAGCTGCGCCACCGTGACCACCTGGTCGCTGGCAAAAATCAGCGTCTCCAGTATGCGACACTGCCGTTGGCGCGAAAGCTCCAAGAACGGAACGTCGAACGGAAAGCTCATCTGTTGATCGCCTCGAGTGATTCAACCATCGGTGCATGCTCGATGACAATATCGGCGTCGCTGGTTTGCTGGCGCAGCAGCACCGCACCGTTTTTGCACAGCTCCAGCAGCGCCAGGAATGTTGCCACAACGTAGGCACGCGAACGCCCGCGGACAAACTCTCCGAAATGGAGCACTGGCACTTGGCGCAGAGCTTCCAGCACCACCGCCGCTTGCTCCTGGACGCTGTACTGCTCGCGGCTGAGCTGATGAACAAGCGGCTGCGACTCGATATGCCGCCCCAGAACCCGGTAGAGTGCACCGAGCAGATCGAACAGCGTTGCATTGCGGTACTCGACCGCAACCGGCTCGGGCTGGGTCGCCAGCATCGAGCGATAAAACACATACCGCTGCTGCTCAGCACGCTGGGCAAGGTCGTCGGCTATATCCCGATAGCGGCTGTACTCGATGAGCTGCGCCACGAGCTGGCTGCGTGGGTCCTCTGCTGGGCTGCCCTCTGGCGACTCCGGTCGCGGCAGTAACATCTGTGCTTTGATGCGCATCAGCGTGGCTGCCATCACCAGGAATTCTCCAGCAAGCTCCAAATCGAGCAGGTGCATCAAGCGCACGTAGCCGAGAAATTCCTCGGTGATCTGTGCAATCGGTATGTCGTAAATATCCAGCTCGTCCCGCTTGACAAAGTAGAGCAGCAGTTCGAGCGGACCTTCGAAGTTGGGCAGTCGGACAGTGTACATGACGGCGACGGTTTACCGATTCATCGTAGGGTGAGCAAATATAACGGCACCCGTGCGGGGCGTTAGTGGTTCGCGTGCGGTCGCCAACAGCCGAATCCCATCGAATTTTTCTCGCCGATTCCGCAATCGTAGAGCACGGCAATTACTTGGGGATCTCCTTCCAGCAGGAGCGGTGCTGTAAATGCCCGCACTGCCGTTTCATCGGGAGAACCCGGCTTGATGCGGTGCAGACTGCTGATGCGCCGGGACTGCTCGCCCCCATGGCGCTCGACAAAGGCACGGTCCACGCGCACGCTCAGCGCAACAGCCGACGATATGCCGGTTACCAGGCGGAATTTTTTGAGCGCATTCTGGCGTAACAGGTGCGGGACGCGCTCATCGAGTGCACGCAAGTACTGCGGATACGGACTGCCGGGCACCGAAACAACCACCGGCGAGAGCAGCCACGCGGTGACGCGATCGCCCAACGGCGGCGGTGGCACTGCCTCGACACGCTCGACCAACCACCGCGCCCGATAGGGACCGACGGCTATCTCGATGCGCGGCTCCAGCAGGATCGCCTCGGTCACTGCCCGCACGAAGTCATCCTGCATCGGCGAGCTGAGCACCAGACGCCCCCGACTGCTGCGCGTGAGCATCAGCCCGGCGGCACTCGCCCTGGCACGCCAGACACGAAAGGCAAACGTAAACAGCCGTGTTCGCCGCCGCTGGTCCAGTTGGTAACCGTGCTGGTGGAGAAACGCCGCGTAGTCCGGCACGACACGACCGAGCACGCGGTAAATCCACGCCGTCACCGCATACCGATAGTCCCAACAGAGCATGCCATCCTGCGCTGCCCGTACCTCGATGGATAACCGCATGAATGCACTCTGCACAAAACGACTCCCGCAAATTACTACAGCAGCAGCGCCGATGACGGGCTTGAGGGTGAGCCCCCGTGGCGTTCATCGGAACACCGTCCCACAACCTGCCGCACCATTCTGCCACGAACGTTATCCCACGTGTAGAAATACACACGATCGTACTCTGGCTGGATAATGTGGGATACGGTAGCAG
>JBBIUD010000108.1:0-5839 GCA_037440485.1 Chlorobiota bacterium | reverse complement strand
TGCCAAGAAGGCGCCAGCGAAGAAAGCTGCCGCCAAGAAAGCGCCGGCGAAGAAGGCGCCCGCCAAGAAGGCAGCAGCCAAGAAAGCGCCCGCCAAGAAGGCAGCAGCCAAGAAGGCAGCGCCAGCGAAGAAAGCTGCAAAGTAGCACGCTGGCTATCGTGCCGATTACCGGAAGGCTCTCGCTTGCTGCGAGAGCCTTCTGCGTCCAGAGATACTCCCACCATCAGCACCTGCAGCGATGAATCACCACGCAGCACTCGAGAAAGCACACAGTCTGCTCCACGCTCGTTCGCCTGCCTACGAACATTTGGTTGAGCGCATCACACAGTTGCTCGCTACAAACCCAGAACAATTGCTGCACATACTCTATCGCGTTGATGTTAGTCAGGAGCGTGTGACAGAAATCTTCCGCACCGCAGCCATTGATAGAATCGCAGCAGAACTTGCCAGCGCACTACTTGAGCGCCTTGAACAGAAACTATCCTTGCGCCAGTGGTACAGTCAGCACCACACCATTACCCAGGTGCGGCTACGACCCTATGCTCCCAGTGATGCACTGGCGCTTTTCGATGCTGTTGTCGAATCGTTCGATGATCTGCATCGGTGGCTTGCGTGGTGCCGGTATGGTTATTCGCTTGAGGATGCACAATCGTGGTGCACAAGTGCTGCGGAGCGATTCTGTGCTGGTACGCATTTCCACTATGCTGTCGAAGCGCAGATCGGAGGGCAGTGGATTTTTGCCGGTGGATGTGGCATTACACCAACAGCAGACCAGGAAAGCCGGGTGGCATTGCTCGGTTACTGGACACGATCATCTCTTGCCGGACAATCTATCGCGACGCGCGCCGCACACCACGCAATCGAGCACGCCTTTGGTCAGTTAGGCATCGAGCGTGTCGAGATTATTATCGCAACGCCGAATAAAGCGAGTCAGCGCGTTGCCGAAAAGCTTGGTGCAACGCGTGAAGCTCTGCTTCGCAGTCGCATTGCCGTCGGTGATGGGCGCTACGACGCTTTTCTCTATAGCATTCTGCGCGCAGAGTGGAAGCCTGCTGCGAAGTTTTGATTTTGGAACTGGTGCGGGGAGAGAAAACAGCGCACTATTTTCGCACGTGCAATCACATTACCTTTGATATGGCTGTTTCACGGAATGGTGAGCGCTTTCTTCTTTTTGGTCCTCCGCGGGTTGTTGCGGAAACGGCTACTCTTCTTGAGCGTAACGGGGAGGAGTTTCTTATCCTCGATCGAACACCAGAAGAATTTCATGCAGAGTTAGTGTCGTCGCTAGTCAATCCACTGCACAGCCAGGATATCCTGCCCAGCCACGATCCACTGCTTACGCCCTTCCAAGATCGGTTGGTGAGTTCCTTGGCAGATATTCCACCAAGCCAAGCACCGACGGCTGTGCTGGATGTGTCGTATGTACCGGCACCGCTGCGTCTGGTGTTTTTAGAGGAAGTTGCTGAGCACGTGCCGAATCTCTTGGTGCTTGCATCAACACTCACCTGCACGGCAACAGAATTATCGGCTGGTCTTCCCATTGCAGCGCAGGTTGTTGGATTCAACGGCATGCCAGGCTGGACAGCGCTGAAACGAATCGAGCTGGCACCATCGCTGCGTATCTCCGATCGTGCTGTCGAGCGTGCACGGCAGGTATTTGCTCGCATGAATATCGAAACAGAACTTGTCGAGGATCGCGTTGGTCTTGTCACACCCCGCGTGCTGGCAATGCTGATCAACGAAGCTGCGTACGCTGTGATGGAACACATCGCAACACCGCGCGATGTTGATCTTGCTGTCAAGCTTGGAGTCAACTATCCGCATGGTTTGCTCGAATGGGCAGATATGCTGGGACTCGACTGTATCGTCAGCATTCTCGATGCGCTCTATCAGGAGTACCACGAGCCGCGCTACCGTGCCTGTGTCTTGCTGCGCCAGTATGTGCGGGCAGGCATGCTTGGGCGTCAGACCGGGCGTGGCTTTTTTGAATACACACCGTCGAACTAAAAGCGATGCGACCCCGCATTGTACTGTTCGATGCAGCACTCGATGCCGCAGTGCCGTCACTGGTTGACCAGATACCAGCGCAGTGGCAATGGTCAACGGTGGCGCTGTCGCAGGATGAGTACCCGAACGCTGGGAAATCCAGAATTGTTGCTGGCACGAAGAGCCAGTCGTGTCAGTGTTCCCACGCATTCTGCGTTCGGGATGCTGTCGTAGCGTGGCTTCCGGAACGTGCGATTGTTGCTGCCGTGATCGTGCGCCCAGCCTTGCGCTGTCTTGCATGGTGCTGCGATGTTGTCTTTGCTCCGAAGGAGCTTGCAGCGTGGTGCCACAGCCAGGGGATTCCTGTTCGAACGGCTGCAACTGTGGAGCATGTGCTGCGGTTATTTGCATCGCTGGTCAAAGTCGGTGCGATTGCATCGCGACACCAAGCGCAGCTTTATCGCAACTATTTGGCAGAGGTCGAATGAATCACCAGCAACGGAATTGGGTGCGATGGCTCCTGCCGATCACCCTTGGGTATGTGCTTACGTCCGCAGCTCAGAGCCAGGAGTATGCAACAGTTCTTCGGAGTGTTCGCGTCAATGATCAGATTGTTGCTGAGCGCTACTGGAAGGAAGGCATTGCAATTCGCTCGGAAGATTTCATTCAGTTCCAGGCAGCGGTTCGTACGGCAACGGGGGATACTATCGAGGCAACCACTTACGACGTCCAGCTTCATGATGATGCGAGCCAGCAGCGACAGTTTCGGCTCCAAGCTGATGGGCGGATTGAGTACAAGGGCTTGCCACACGGTGACTACACGCTGCGGATTCAAGCGCAGGTTTCGCCAGGCATTGCAGCAGCGCCGCTTCTTGTGCGATTTCGTGTTGGCTCAACACTGCATATTGGCGATGCTGATTCAACGCCAGCTGCTCCAGATACCGCAACATCATCGCAACCAACGCGTGAGTTTCCGCTACGGCTGTGGATTGTTCTGGCACTTGCAACGAGCGTGATCAGTCTTGTTCTGGCAATACTGCTGCTCAAACACCGTCGCCGTACGCGGCTAACCGCACAGGATTACGATCGCATTCGGCAAGAGTTGGAGTCTGCGCGTGCTCGTATTACGCAGCTCGAAGCACAGTCGGCAGATGCAACTGCAGAACTGGAATCGCTCCGCAGTACCATTGCAGAGACTACACAGCGCTTAGAAGACCATAACCGCGAACTCCGCAAACAAAACGAGAACCTACGCCAGCAAGTTGCCCGTCTCCGCGCAACCAAACAACAGCTCGAGCAAATTCAGGAGGAAAAGGATGCGCTATTGAGCATGATTATCCACGACATCAAAAATCCGCTGCTGGTGATCGAACAATTGGTGCAATTGCTGCGCAGCTACGATAGCAACTCTGCCGATACGCAACAGATTCTCCACGATCTTGCCGAGACCACGAGCCGCGTTGTGGCACTGTCGCAGCAGGTTACTCGCCTTTTGTCGCTGGAACGGAGCGATGGACTGCAGCTATCTGTTCAGCAGGTCAATCTCGCCGAAATTCTTCGTTCGGTTATTCATCGGAACAGCTACTTAGCACGACGGAAAGATATTCAAATCCTGGAGGAAATTCCGAACTCGCTACCCATCGAATGCGATCCACAACGCATCGAGGAAGTGCTCGACAATATCGTCAGTAATGCGATCAAATATTCACACGCAAACTCTGTGGTGATTGTGCGGGCTAAACAGGATCAACAACACACAACGATCGAAGTTGAAGACCATGGCGTTGGTATGACCAGCGAGGACATTCAGCGTCTATTCGAGCGTGGTGCGTCGCTCAGCAGTATGCCGACAGCGGGCGAGCCATCGAGTGGATTGGGTTTGTGGATTGCGCGGCGCATCGTTGATCGGCATCGCGGCAGTATTTCAGTCCGGAGCACAAAAGGTGAGGGAACCGTTGTGACGGTGACGCTTCCGGTTCGGCAGTTGCAGAATGCATCGGTCAACGGGGACTGACACAGGAACGGCATTCAAGTATCGGCACACTGGCACAGAACTTGAGGGGGAGATAGAGCAGAGGTCACATTATTGCAGATGCGCCATGGATGTGCGCGACTATCTTTTCCGCGAAAAACTGCCGCTGATGAGCACAGCGCTGGAAGCCTACGCACTGCGGCAGCGCACCATTGCAAAAAATATCGCCAACGCAACAACCCCAGGCTACCGTCCAGAGCGGGTTCGCTTCGAGGAGGAGTTTCTGCAAAGTGAAATGATGCTGCGCGGCTCGCGCACCGATGATCAGCACGTGCGAATCGGACCGCCGCTCGATAGCGAAGCACGTCCAGAGCGAGAAGATGCACCCGTTCCCAAGCCCGAAGTCTATTTCGCTGGTGAATCGCACGTCAACATAGACAAGGAAATGGGAGAGCTGGCGAAAAATCAAATTCGCTTCCGCTTGGTGTCGCGTCTGGCACAGCGCTATTTCAACGGCTTGCAACAAGCAATCAAAGGAACTCCACAATAACGTTCGGTGATGGATATGGAGAATATCTTTTCGTCGTTTGCCTTTAGTGCGCAGGGCTTGAGTGTCCAACGCATGCGCCTGTCGAGCGTAGCGAAAAATATTGCCAATGCCGACACAACCCGCGATGAACGCGGGCAGGTGTATCGGCGCGAGGTCGTGGTTGTGCGGGCACTCAAGCGCAATCAATTCGACGATCTGTTGCAGCAGTCACTGCCGCTGGCGCGGAGCGTACCTTCGCATGTGGATCCAGAAACACCGGGACTACGTGCACCCGATGATCAAATTCTCAAAGCACAGGTTGCGCGCGATAATTCGCCGCCTCGCTTGGTCTATGATCCCTCGCACCCGGAAGCCAACGCTGATGGCTACGTGCAGATGCCCAACGTCAACATTGTGACCGAAATGGTCGAGATGATTTCTGCTCAGCGTGCTTTCGAGGCAAATACGGGCGTCATCAGCGCTGCAAAAAATATTGCTCGTGATTCGCTGGAGATTTAGCCATGGAGCTTCGTGCAATTGCGGCGTACCAGCACGCATCCCAGCAAACACAAATGGAACGCCAGCGCTCGCACCAACGACCGACCCCTGCTCCCCAGCAGACGTTGCCGGCACCGCTTGTGGTTGACTATTTCACACGCAATGGACAAGCCCAGCGCATTGCTACCGGCGTTCACCTAGACCGACGTGTCTAACCATTGTCCTGTATGCAGAATGGTACCGATTACACCACTTGAGACGCTACCATCGGCGCTCCCTGGATTGCAGTCATCTGCTCCGCAGCAGCGCGGTGTATCGCAGGGACCGACATTCGACGATACACTTCGCCAGTTTGTCGAAAGCGTCAACCAGCTTCAGCACGAAAGCGGCGCAATGAGCGAACGCTTCATCAAGGGCGAAGCAGTAGATCTCCACGACGTCATGATCGCTGCCGAAAAAGCCAAGACAAGTTTCCAGCTCTTGATGGAGATGCGGAACAAGGCGCTCGACCTCTATCGCGAGGCAATGCGAATTCAAGTCTAACAGCATCCTAAACACCAATGCCACTTTCGACGACCGTTGATCAAGCCCGGCAACTCTGGCAACGTCTGCATCGAATGCAGAAGCTTGCTATTATTGGTGCCGTCCTCGTTGCGATTGGGATTATTGTTGCCGTGATTATGACATCATCGGCACCCCCGATGCAAGTTCTCTTTAGCGACCTCGATCCCAAGGATGCATCCGCAATTGTCGAAAAGCTCAAAGAACAAAACATCCCCTACGAGCTTACCGATGGCGGGACGACCGTTCGTGTGCCACAACCGCAGGTGTACGAGCTCCGGCTTGCGATGGCT